>CAVJCN010000064.1:0-7719 GCA_963647945.1 Absicoccus sp.
TCTCCTTTTTCGCGCTTATATAGGGGGCTCGAACCCGAGAGGGCGTGAGCGTCAGCGAGAATGTCCCGTGAACATTCGAGCAGCTCACGGTTCGAAGGCGACCGAAAGGGGAGCCGAGAAGGAAGCGCACGAGTCGGAGACGAAGTGCGCGGTCAGGCCCCCTATGCAGTAAAGAAGCGGGGCTCGAACAGCGGAGCGCAGCGAAGCAGGCGGTCAAGCCCCCTATGCACGTCGCAGCAAACTACGCTGCTATCAAAAACCGACCTAAGGGCCGGTTTTTTCATGCGCGACCTTGCGGCTCCTTTCCCCAAAAAGCTAACGCTTTCCGGGAACCCCATTCCTGCACCGTTAGGTGTCTTTTTCTATCTCATGCGAATGTAGTCGGGCGCAAGCCCTTTTATGTCAATTATACTTAAAAAATAGAATGTCAATGTGCATTTCTTTTTGCCCTCTTGCAAGACCGGAAAAATATTGATATAATAGACGAAAAGAGCCGAAAGGCGCTGCTAAAGGGCCGCAGAAGCGGCTTTTCAAAAGCAATTCGGTTAGCGTGCGCTAACCGTCATAAGAGGGAGGCAAATCTACAATGAAATGGATTATTATACCCGCATTTTGGTTTCTGTACTGGGGCATCTGTTTCCTCTGTACCGGAACGGACAAGAAAAACCTTGCCGGTCTGCGCTCGTACCCAGACGCTGTGCAGTCTGTTGTGCGCAAAAGGCTTGCCGGCGCTCCGAAGGAGAAGTCCATACCCTCGATTTTGATAGGCAATCTTATTCTTTTCACCGTGGTATTTTCCGTACTGGGACTGGCGCTTAAGAGCGTTCTCACCTTTGATGGCTATCTCGCTGCATTCCGGTATTTTCTCATTCTCGGCGAGGGGCTGGGGCTGTTCGATCTTTTTGTCATCGACCTGTTCTGGTGGCGCAACACAAAACGCATCCGCTTTTCCTTCCTGCCGAATAAGGAAATTTATCAAGACCCGAGCAAACACATCGGCTCCTTTGTGCGCGGCATTCCGCTGTTTGCAGTTATCGCCGCCCTGAGCGCTTGGGTCGTTACAATGCTTTAAGGAGAGCTTAGACGATGGAAAAATACTTGATAGAAACACCGATGCTGGATTTTTCAAATCCGGCGATACAAGCTCTGATTGATCGGCACGGCTGGCGTTCGCTCTGTGAATTTGAGCGCATTCGGGCAATCTACAACTATGTCCGTGATGAGATACTGTTCGGCTACAACACCGATGACAGCATAACCGCCTCAATGGTGCTTGCCGACGGCTACGGCCAGTGCAACACCAAGGGAACGCTGTTCATGGCGCTGCTCCGTGGCTGCGGCGTGTCTTGCCGCATTCACGGCTTCACTATTGATAAGAAGCTACAAAAAGGCGCAATGACCGGGCTTGTGTATGCCCTTGCACCGAAAAATGTGTTCCACAGCTGGGTGGAGGTCTTTCTAGACGGCGTCTGGTATGAGTTGGAGGCGTTTATTCTCGACAAGGTTTATCTGGAAAAACTACAGGCAGCCAATTCCGACTGTACCGGCGCATTCTGCGGATACGGTGTGGCGGTGCGTGACTTTCGCCAGCCTGTGATCGATTTTGACCGCAATAACACCTATATCCAGAGCGAGGGCATCAATCAGGACTTCGGCGTGTACGACAGCCCGGACGAAATGCTGCGGGAGCATCATCAGGAAATGTCGCATCTGAAGGCCTTCGCCTACCGAAACCTCGGGCGCCACCTGATGAACACCAATGTGAGGAAGATTAGAAACAGCACCTAAGGCAAGGCCATCTTTCGACGAAATATCAGTCACTTAAAGTCAAAAACTTTGCTTTTTAACAAAGTTTCAGACTTTCAAGTCCAAAACTCTTGACCGTTCCGGTTTTTTGAGTATAATAGAATTAAGAAGAATTAAGAAATTAAGAAAGTCAGGAGGTGCCTTATGGCTGAATTGATCAATCGCCCCGAATATATGAATCAGCTGATTCAAAACAAGGATGTGGATTTGGTGAAAATCGTTACAGGCATTCGCCGCTGCGGAAAATCGTCCTTACTTGATTTGTTTCATCAGTATTTGTCGGAGCAGGGGGTGCCGGATTCCCGGATTATTCATATGAACATGGAGTCCTTGCGCTACCGTGACCTGACCGATTACCTTTCTTTTTACGACTATGTCAGCAAGCAGATTGAAAAGGGGGCAAAGACCTACCTGATCTTTGATGAATTGCAAGTTGTAGAGCATTGGGAAAAAGCCATCGAGTCCTTCCGTTTGGATTTTGATGTAGACATTTATATCACAGGCTCCAACGCCTATCTGCTGTCCACGGAATTTTCTACGCTGCTCTCCGGCAGATATGTGGAGATACGGGTGCTGCCACTGTCATTTAAGGAGTTCTTGGACTTCTACGAGTTTGCATCCGATGTGACAATAGACGAAAAGTTCCAAAAATATCTTAGGTTCGGTGGAATGCCGATTCTGAGAGAATACAAGTTCAACGAAGCAAGAACCAATCAAGCATTGGAAGGCATCTATTCGACTGTGGTGCTGCGTGATATTTTGCAGCGCAACAAAAGCACAGATCAAGGGATGCTTCAAAAAATCATGCTGTTTTTATGTTCTAACATCGGCAGCATCACTTCTCCCAACAGCATCGGAAATGTGCTCTCAAGCGAGGGAGACATTCAAGCCGGAAAGCAGAAAAGCATTGCTGGGAAAACGGTGGAACGATATATTTCCATGCTTTGCAAGGCCTTTGTGTTTTTCTCTGTTAGTCGGTATGATGTAAAAGGAAAACAACTCCTCAAAACACTCGAGAAAAATTATATCATCGACCTGGGCTTTCGCAATCTGCTTTTGGGATACCGCGATGCAGACCGAGGACATATCCTTGAAAATATTGTATTTCTGGAGTTGCTGCGCCGTGACTACCGGGTATACATCGGGAAAGTCGGAGAAACAGAGGTTGACTTTGTCGCAGAAAAGCCGAACGATAAGGTGTATATTCAGGTAACGGAAAGTATGCAGTCGCCGGAGACCCGCGAGCGTGAGCTTCGGCCGCTGCGCATGATTGGAGATAACTACGAAAAGATCGTGCTGTCTATGGATCGCAGCTTCGCAAGCTCCTATGATGGCATAAAGTCGCTGAATCTGATCGACTGGTTGCTTGCAGAATAACGGAGAACTCTTAAAAGACCCGAGATTTTATAAGCGGAGAGGAGAAAAAATGATTTACACCCTTATGCATTTTGATACACCGCTTGCTGTATTTTCCGCCGAAAGCGGGGCAGAGGCAAACATAAAACTAATTAAAATTTACGAGGAAAACAAAGAGTTATTCCCTCTTGATTTGGTTGAAATGTCCGAAAAAGGCATTGAATCGTGGGTCAAGCACCGCTCCATACCAAAAAATCGTGCCTATGTTGACATCTTATTATCTGCCATGGGACTAAGCATTAACAGACCCTTTGATATCATTCGCATTTCAAAAGGGCTGAGCCTTAATGACTGCTATTGGCTTAAGCCGGAAAACAGCAATGATACATTTGGAAAAGTGAATTTGTATGATAATCGCTTCAGCCGTATTTTGGGGCAAATAGCATTCACCGGCTATGGCAGCAGCAATATTTCCGGATTGATATCGAGCCCGGAACTTACAACAAACGGAATGCTGCCCAAGTGCTGGCGTAGGCATAGTGGCAAGATTGTCTTGTATAAAGGTGGAACAATGGGAGCCTCCAATACGGGAAACGAGCCCTATTCTGAGTTTTATGCATATCAAATTGCCAAAATTTTTGGCGTGAATGCAGTTCCATATAACCTCTCTAAATGGAAGAACACGCTCTGCTCCACATGCGAGCTTTTTACAAGCAAAGAACTTTCCTTTGTTCCTGTGGGCAGGATTGTCCGTTCAGGCGGGATGCGGGCGGTCAGAGAATATTACAAAGAATTGGGTGGTGCCTTTGAAAAAGCACTAAATGATATGCTTGTTTTTGATGCTTTGATTTTTAACACCGACAGACACTATGGAAATTTCGGATTCTTAGTGGATAGCAGCACCAACAAGATTGTTGCACCGGCACCGCTTTTCGACCATGGAAACAGTCTGTTTAACTATGCAGGTAGGGACGCGCTGGAGGATAGAAAAAGCATTTTGAAATATGCAAAGACGCAGCTGCCGTGTGTGTATGATGATTTTGTTTCTGAAGCTAAAAATGTCTTGACCCATGAGCATAGAAACGCAATCAGAAAACTGCTGAACTTCAAGTTGCCGAAGCATAGCAGGTACAACCTTGACAAAAGAAGACTGGAATTAGTTGAGTATGCAGTAAGCCAAAGAGCTGCAGAACTTCTGGAGGGAATGTAAATGAACAAGTGGGACATCTCCGACATGCGAAATTATACTTGAAATTATAATAATTTCGGGTATAATATAGTCATGGAAAGCGAGGAACTTACCGCATTGGCAGCAAGCAGACAGGATGTGCTCCTCTCCCATTGAAAAGAATATTTGCCCCAAGACTTGTTTCTATCAAGGAAGCAGGTCTTTTTTATTCTGAAACCCCTTTATCTTTCCGAACTGCATAAACTAAAAAAGTCACACATAAAAGCCACAGAAAAGTCAAAAGGGCTCGGTAGACTTATCAAAAATTCACAAAACCTTACAAAATTTGACGAATTTATGGACGAAAATTGACGAATTTACGCTCCAAATCTTGACAAAACCATAGGGGGGGGTATACTTATGGAGTTTACAAATGTAATAATGCAAAATACAGACGAGAACCGCAAGATAAAGTGGTTTAGGAATTGGACGAAGGAGGGGAACAAATGGCAGCACACAGAACGCCGGAGCAGCTAAAACCGCTCATCATGCGAGCAACACGCCACCTTGTCGCCATCGGCGGCATGGAGAATTTCAGCTATCCGAAGCTGACGGCAGAAACCGGCATCAGCGCGCCGACGGTATACGAGCACTACAAAAACAAAGAGGAGCTGCTGACTTCCTGCTTCATGGAAATCGACAGCGAGGTGGCAGACATGATGGCGCAGATGCTCCTTGGGATGCCGTCCCAAATTCGGGATTTGCAGAGCTTTGACAACCTCTGCTGGCTGCTGTGGCTGCCCTACTGGAACTACCTGATGGAGGACGCCGACCGCACGATTTTTTACTGGACTTTTTATAACTCCTCCTACCACACGCCGGAGCTTCTGGAACAGCGAAACAAAAACTTCAAGGTATTTCTGGATTTCATGTGGGCGGTGGACGAGCAGTTTTCCGTTTCGAGCCGCTGCAACATTCATATGCTTGTGGCGAACCTTATCGACGGAACGGTGGCGGCGGCAGTAAATATTTTGAAGGGCATTTACAAAAACGACGATGTGAATGTAAACACAGTCTACCACATGGTATTCCAGCCGGTGTTTTCCGTGCTGGGGATAAATGGAAATAAAGGCGAGGAAGCCCTTGGCTGAACCAAAACCGCCTTTATATAAACAGTTATTATAAAAGAACAGGAGTACGAGGGGAGGAATCGGATGGCGATTAACAACAAAGACGGCGATACCGCCGGCGGGCGACAGCCCACGCTTGAAGAACAGGTTGAACAGCTGCGGCAGCAGGCAGAAGCCCTGCAGCGGCGCATAGACGCACTGGAACGGGAAGCCGAGGAGAAAGACACGGCACGGGATGGGCAGCTGAGCCCGGAGACTGAAACACCGAAATCTGCGGCTGAGGGGAAAAGCCCGAGCCCTGCAGAGGACGATGAGCCGGAGGAAAACACCTCCCTCGGCAGGCGCATTGCCATAGCTGCGAGTCACGCCGCATATTATCTGGCGCTGGTTATGCTCATTATCGGAGCGGTGCTGATCCGCTCGGCACAAAGCGGTGCGCCGGTGAGCATAGCAGGCTACTGCGGTCTGGTGGTGCTTTCCGGTTCCATGCAGGATGTCATTCCACAGGATTCCTTTGTCATCACCCATCAGGTGGATGCAAACTCCCTGCAGGTCGGGGACGACATCACCTTTATGGCAAGCGCGGACACCTGCGTTACCCACCGCATCATCGAGATCAACCGCCAACCGGACGGAACCCTTTCTTTCCGCACCAAGGGCACAAACAACCAGTCCCCGGACAGCAACCCCGTTGCCGCCGCAAACGTGGTGGGCAAGGTGGTCTACCACAACCTGTGGCTGGGGCAGATTGCCCAGTGGATTCGCAAGAACTGGCCGCTGGTGATCTTCCTGGTGGCAGTATGGGCGGTGCTGAGCTGGTATCTTACCCGTTCGCTAAAAGATGACGAATCGGAAGAAACCGACGAAGAAGAACCGGAGGAATCCACCTCCGCAAAGCGCGGTGCTCACCCTGCGGAGAAGCACAAATGGAATATAAAAATACGAAAAAAGGGGAAAGAGAACGATGTCAGCAGCGACGAAGAAGAAGTTCAGCCAAAGGGCGACGGCAGCCATTGCAGTAGTGACGGCACTGGCGCTCATGCTTTCCGGCACCCTGGCGTGGCAGGTCATCAGCCAGAGGACCCAGTATCTGATGACAACTAATATCAACCCCGTCAACCCCGGCGGACGGCTGCACGATGATTTCAGCGGTCCGAACAACACGAAGGACGTCTATGTGGAGAACTACGGCGACCAGAATATCTACGCCCGTGTCCGTCTCGACGAGTACATGGAGATCGGTGACGGTGCCGGTAAATATACCATCACCGAGACAAACGGCACAACCACCAAAACCAAAGACGCCGAAAACCAGGCAGTTTCTCTGGTGAAGGGTGCGACCTATGAGGACGAAACCACATGGACGACCCATATTCCCGGAGAGAGCGAGCTCGGCGACGGAGCGGAACGGGGATTTGCGGACAGCGATGAAACCTTCCACAAATACTGGAAATGGACCTTCGGCGGCTCCACCACCTATATGCCCACCTTCAACAAGGACAACACCAGCCTCGCCGCCGACATCAACGGCACGTATGAGGGCAACGCGGATACCACCGGGCATTATGACGACTATGTGGATTATAACACCGACGAGTACATAACCACCGGAAAAACCACTACGGCCACCTATGGGTCGGAAACTGCGGAAGAAACCCACACCGCACAAGAGACCCTCACCGCCGCCGTGATCACGATGGCGACCTACAAAAGTTATCCCGATACTTCGGATGAAGAGGGCGTAACGAGTAAGAAGAATTTTATCGGCTGGGTGTATGACACCGACGGCTGGGCGTACTGGTCACAGGCAATCGCCCCCGGAACGGCCACCGGGCTGCTGCTGGACAAGGTGGAAAACACCACAAAAAACGGAATACAACTTATCCCGCAGAAGAAGTCCTTTTATGCCATCAATGTAATCGGCGAGTTTATCACAGCGGATGATATCGGCTCAGCTAAAAAAGGTGACGGCTTCTATTCCAACGGAAGCGGGCTTCCATCTACGGACGCGCTGGCGCTGCTGGACGGCATCGGCGTGGAAATCGGAAAAGTGACGCTCAGCAAGGTCACGACAAGCGGCAGCACTGAAACATTGACGGACATCAAGGATCAGGTTCTGACGATGCTGGCGGACGCTGACGGAACAAGCTTCACCGCAGAGGCGGCGATCAGCACCCCTATGGACGGTGCGAAATGGGAGTGGACGAGCTCTGACAGCAGCATCGTGACGGTCACAGCGAACGAGTCCGACAGCAGCCG
>CAVJCN010000065.1:0-7682 GCA_963647945.1 Absicoccus sp.
CTACCTGTCCCATCAAATCGATGGAAAGAGCCGTGTTTACCGAAACCATATTATCGTTCATGGCGATATTTGCAGGGTTATTTGTAACCGGCATAGGCAGGAAACACAGGGAATCGTTGTGATCCAGAAACTTATACAGCTCCTTGCTTCCCAGGGCAAAGGATACGGTGGTTTTTCCCGGCACAAAGCCCTTCTTCTTATTTGTGATATTTCCGTTTTCTATAAGGAATTTAATGGAATCTCCAATCAGCTCCGTGTGACAGCTCAAATCATTTTTTTCTTTCAAGCCGTAACCCACCGCATTTGCCAAGCCCCCGATTCCAAACTGGACGCAGTCGCCGTCGTGAATCTCGTCGATTAAAAAACGCGATATGGTTTCAAGCTCCGGAGAAAGGGGCATATCCCCTACGGTGAAAAGCTCCTCGTCCTCTTCCACTATCATGTCTGCCCGGGATATGTGAACCTTGTTGTACTCCCCCATTACATAAGGTGCGTGGCGATTTACCTGTAAAATCACCTTTTTGGAATTTTCTAACAGGTAGGTTCCAACGCAAACCCCTGAGGCACCAAGGCTCATATATCCCTCTTCATCGGGCAAAGACACTTCTAAAAAGGATACATCCGGTTTTGCTATTTCTTTTACCCATCTGTCCACCTGGCTGAGATGGAAGCTGGTGTAGTCGGTGATGCCTTTGGCAATACCCTGTCTTTCCTGGGAACCCATGAAATATGAGTTTATGCGGAAAGTCGGGTTTTTCCCGCTCATTATTTCCAGCGGTTTATTTATATTTGAGCAAAGGATCGTGATGTCCCGAAGCTCGTTCATGCGTTCTCCCAGTGCCCGAGCAAGCCCGTAGGCTGTGCTGGTACAGGTTCCTATATATACCCTGTCCCCCGATTTAACCTGCGCTGCGGCTTTTTCTTTGCTTACCAGCTTCTCGGGACAGTATTTTTGTAAATATTCATTCATTTTACAGCCCCAGTTTCTTTCTGATGTCCGGAAGGTCAACCTGCGGGATTCCGAGGATTTCTCTTGCCTCCGCCGGAGTCGCCGGTTTGTTTCCAAAGGTTTCTACAGCCTTTACGGCTCTGTCAACAAGGCTTACATTTGTAGCCATTATCTTGTTTCCCCCTTCGTCGTAGCCATATACCACATTATCCTCAAGGCCTACCCGGATATGTCCCCCCAAAGCCAGAGCCGTATACATAATCGGCAGATGTCCCTTGCCTACCCCAAAGGCAGACCAGGTGGAGCCCTCCGGGATTTTATCCACAAGATACAGAAGATTTTCCGGAGTCGCCGGCATACCTCCCAGCACGCCAAGACAGAACTGATAGTGACACGGCGAGGAGAGCTTGCCTTTCTTTACATAATAGTCGGTGATTCCCAGCATCCCCGCATCAAATATTTCAACCTCAGGCTTAATGCCCTTTTCCATATAGGCAACCCCGATTTTTTCCAGGAACTGCGGTGAATTCATAAACACCGCCGATGGCATCCAGTTGAATGTGCCTGCGTCGTAGGAACCCATCTCGATACCCGGAACCGTCATGTGATGTTCAAAACGCTGCTCGTCCGTTGCGGGATGTTCAACCGTCCATCCGGAGGATGTGCAGTTGATGACAACATCGCAGTCCTCATGGGCGCGAATCAGCTTTACGGTTTCGTAGAATTTATCTCTGTCCATGGCGCCTTTGCCGTCATCTGCTCTCATGTGGAGATGGACGATCGCCGCCCCGTGTTTCCAGCACTCATAGGCATCCTTTGCGATTTCTTCGGGGGTCTGAGGAATGTGATAACCCGCAGGGGTTACGGCTCCCGTCAGCGCCGCGGTAATAATTGTTTTTTTCATGTAATTTTCTCCCTTCTTTTGCCTTTTACGATTTGCGGTTTAAAACTCGGTTGTCTAAAACTTTTTGTGCATTTTCAGAAGTTCAACCAGCATACCGTCCCGATATGCGGTAATTTCCGAAATGCTGTGTCCCACATATTCAGGCAAATCTTTCTTTAGCTCTGCCATCTGCTCTTCCGCAATGTTCGGAAATGCAGATGGGGTTTCGTCAAATTTTGAAAGGTCGGCAAAGATTGCGTTTGAAGAGGCGGAATATCGCCTGAGCATTTCGCCAAGTCCCAGCTCTCCTGCCCCAAGCTCGTATCCCAGCGCCGGCCCCATGATGCCCCAGCGCAGTCCCGGCCCGTAAGCCACCGCATTGTCCGCGTCTTCGAGGGTGCATACGCCCTCGGTTACAAGGGCTACTTCCTCCCGCCACAGGGCGTGTGCCAGACGGTTTGCCACAAATCCCGGTTTGTCCTTAAGAACAAGCACCGGAGTCTTGTCACAGGCTTTAAAAAACTCCACCGTAGCATCAACATATTTCTTCTCCGTCCATTTGCTCTTGCAAATTTCCACCAGGGGAATCAGATAGGATGGATTGAACGGATGAGATACCAAAATTCTTTCGGGATGCTTCGCTTCCCCTGCAATCATCTCCGCAGGCATTCCCGTGGAGCTTGAAGAAATAATGGCGTCTTCCGGAAGATATTCTTCCATAAGCCTTATCATTTCCCGCTTGATTTCAATCTTTTCCGGACAGTTTTCCTGGACGAAAGAAGCATTTGCGAAAGCTTTTTCCGGGTCATGGGTATAACTGATATTCTTTAAAACATCTTCCGCGTTCCCTGCGATTCCGTATTTCACATAGATTTCCGCAACCTGCCGAACATTTTTTTGGGCTTGGGCAAGAAAGGCTTCTTCCTTTTCAAATACGATGGTTTTTAGGCCTTTCAGTGCAAAATAGGCGGCAAATCCGCTGCCGATGGTTCCCCCGCCGCATACGGTTACGGTTTTTATTTCACTGCCTTTTATCATTTTTTCATCTCCCCGCACATTTCATAAATTCCTGCGGCTCCCATTCCGTGGCCGATGCACATGGTAACCAGGGCATATTTACCGCCGGTTCGTTTCAGTTCATTCAGTGCCTTGCAGGTAAGGAACGCCCCGGTTGCTCCCATTGGATGACCCATGGCGATGGCTCCGCCGTTTGGATTTACCTTTGCAGGGTCAAGTCCCAGCTTTCTGATGCACGGAATCGCCTGTGCCGCAAAGGCTTCGTTCAGCTCGATTACGTCCATTTCATCAACACTCATGCCTGTCAGCTCCATAACCTTTGGAACCGCGTACATAGGGCCTTCCCCCATGTAAGCCGGGTCGCAGCCCACCGCCGCAAAGCCGATGAACCTTGCAATAGGCTTTATGCCAAGCTCCGCTGCTTTGGTATCGGACATCAGTACCACGAAGGCGGCTCCGTCCGAGGTCTGGGATGAAGTTGCCGCCGTTACCTTGCCTCCCTCTAAGAAGCATGGATTCAGCTTTGCAAGGGTTTCCATGTCGGAGTTTTCTCGGATGCCCTGGTCTTGGTCAAATATAATGGCATTTCCGTCGGCATCCACTCCCTCGAGAGGAATGATTTCGTCCTTGAATTTTCCCGCAGCCCTTGCCGCCGCCGCCTTGCGATGGGATTCCACCGCAAATGCGTCCATTTCCTCCCGGCTGATATTGTATTTTTCCGCAACATTTTCTGCGGTAATCCCCATCGGTAAATAGACTCCCGGTTCGTTGTCCAAAATCCACGGATCAAAGAACTCGGTACGGTCATAATTTGCAGGTACCGCCGTCATGGACTCGATACCTCCTGCCACCAGGATTTCGTTCATTCCCGACTCGATTTGCGCCGCAGCCATAGCCACCGCCTGAAGTCCCGAAGAACAAAATCTGTTTATCTGCACTCCCGGAACGCAGTATGGAAGTCCTGCCCGAATGGCGATTGCTCTGGCGGGATTGCAGCCCTGTTTTAAATCCGGCTGGGCGCAGCCTACGATTACATCTTCAATAAGCTCTTTCGGTAAATTCGGGAGATCTCTTTCCAAAATTCCCTTCAATACCAGTCCCCCCATGTCCACCGGGTGCATATTGCGCAGCGCTCCTTTTTTGCCGGAGCGGGCGATTGCAGATCTTCCGCAGGCTACCACCACCACATGCTCTAGTCTTTTACTCATTTATTGTCTGCCTCTTTTCTTTATCTTTTCTTTACTTTCTCTTTATTGTCATTTTATCGTTTTCGTCTTTATTGTTTTTCCTGATTCGTTGCCTCTGCCTCTGTTCCGAAACGCAAGTCCGTTGCCTTCTTCACCATTTCCTCAAAGGTAAAAAAGTCCGTGCTTTCTTTTACAAACAGGTTCAGCAGATCCTCATCGTAAATCATGGTTTCCGCCTCCCAGTTGCAGATTACCGCGCTGGAATACTTGAAATATCGGAAAGTTTCAAAGTTTGTATACTGAAACATAAATTCATCAGTAAAAATTTCCTGAAGCAAATTTTTCAGCTTTTCGTCATTGTGAATGCGAACATACATTATTTCAATGCTGCATAAAACTTGTCAGCTTCCCTTTCTACATAATCCTTCCATACCGGCTGGTTGTCCGCCATCTGTCCTCTGAGGAAGTTTACGGACTCGTCGGTCTGGGCATCGTACACCCGGCCCTCTTTTATGGTTACATAAACGCAGGCCTCTCCCGGAGGGCAGCCCTTGATCCACAGGGCATCCGGATGGTCCTTGAGATATTTTCTGGTGCAATTTCCCTGTAGAACCAGCTTCTTATCATCGATGTCCGCCGGAATCTCGTTGTTTCCGCCGATAACCACCGTGGTGTCGGAGCAACGCTCGTACTCGCCGATTGCCTTTAAGGTTTCCATGCTGAGGGTCAAAAGGGCTTGGCATGAGGAACAGGCACCCTCACAGCGAATATCGTATTCCGGCCAGCGGGACTGGATTTTTTCGATGTAAGGCACCCAAAGTTTTGTATAGCAATCCTCAACCTTGTCCCCAACTACCTCGATATCTTCGGCGTGGCAATTTCCCATTCCCACTTCCTCGGCAACCCGGAAATAGTCCACTCCGTCAGGGTCAATTCCAACCAAGTCGCAGGCTACCCGATCCACCGCCACAGGGTCGTAAGAGCCTAAAATACAGCCGATGTATTTCGGAACCGGTGTATGAGGTGAAAATCCTCCCGCCGCGTATATGGCATCCACGATATTGATGTCCGGGCGAACCGCATACCACACATCCATCATGGACATGGTAAGGTTTTCCTTGTGCATATCCATGTGAACTCTGTCCTGAACGGTTCCCTTGATATTTTTCAAAGCGCAGGAGAAAACCATGCTGGCATGGGCTTTCAGAATCGGCAGATTTATGATGTGATCTGCTTCCAGCAGGAAACGCGGCAGCTTTACCCGCTTTATATTGGAACGATATCCCCGCACCGGAATGGTAATGAGATCCTTGTCCCGTTTAATGTCGATGAGTTCAACACCCTCTTCTTCTGCAACCTTATCAACGCCGCAAGCCTTGTAACATTCGATGGTGTCACAGCCGATAGCTGCGGATTCTGCGATGATGATTCGTCCGGGGTTTGCTTTTTTAACTTCGCGAATAACCGCCCTTACCACCTCCGGATTTGTGCAGACCGCTGATTCCGGCGGCGCTGCGTGTCCCGCGTTGGGTTTAAGCACAACCGTGGAGCCTTCCTCTATCATCTTGTCAACTCCCCCAAGAAGGTCGAACACTCTGGTGATGTTTTCCTGAATGTTTTCTCCCTTTGCAAGAGCTACCAAACTCTTTTCTTTCTTCATCTTTTGCTGCTTCCTTTCTTTTTTATGTTTTGGCGAGCCGATAAACCCGCATAAGTTCCTATTCTTTGTTCAATATATAACAAAGCTACGGGTTCATCATCATATATTTGCACAAAAAATATTGACATCTTGTTAACATATAATTATAATTTAGGTGTATTTTTAATTCTGCGGTTTTGCTTTCCCGCTATAATCGGCTACAATCAGCCTTTTTTACGGATTGGAGGTCATTTTATATGTATTTCAGCACGGCAAAAGAATTGGTGGGCAATTGCCCAATCAAAATTTTAAAGAGCGAAAATCCCCACGGAGAGATTCTTTTTCTCTTTGATTGCGCGGAGTCCCTGCTGTCCGCCTCGGACAAAGTCCTCTACTGCTGTCGGTATACATCTCTGGCGGCATATCCTCAGAGCTTTCCAAAGGGAAGCAGTCTTCTCCTTATGCTGGACGAACCTGTGGTAGATGCCGATTTACTTTCGGATTTTGACAATATTATGGCGGCGGAAAGCGAAGAGGCTTACAGAGAGGCTTTGAGCCTTATCTCAAAGGAACTTACATTGGAAGAAAAGTTAAAAAAAGGAAATAAAGAGCTTCTTGACAAAATTATTCTCAACAGATCTCTGCAAGAAATAATCGATCACATTTCAGATATGTACGGGCGCTACGCGGACATTTTGGACAATGCCCTGAACATTTTGGCGGTATCCAGCAGCCTGATGCCCCCGGACAGAAGGATAATGAGCGAGCACAAGTTTCATTCCATTATGCCAAATGTTATTCAATATCTGCGTTCCACAGGAAGCATCGACCGGATGCGCAGCTCTCGGAACCCGATTTACATCGAGGATCCGCCTCGAAACACCTTCGTTTACTCCACTTCAATCTACATCGGCGATATCCTTAATGTGGGTTTTTTTACGATTTTTGTGCAAAGGAATGAGCAGCTTTCCCCTGTTACCATGCAGGCGCTTCGGGAAACCGGACGGCTTCTCAGTATCATCATGCAGCGCAACACCGTTAACAGCATAAATAAAGCCACTTATTTCACCCATTTGCTTTCCAGTATGCTCCAGGGCACTCCGGCCACAGGTTCCAGCTATAAGGATCGCTTCACCGCCTTTAACTACAACCTGAAAAAATACAAGAGAATCGCCGTCATACAGACCCAAAACAGCATTCCCACCGGCATAAGTACCGATGACCTGTGCGAAACCCTGAAGCCGATGTTTCCAAACAGCGTCTATGTCGTATTTGACTCCTATATTGTCTTTCTTTTCAGCGAGGACAGGGTCAGCGATATCAAAAACATCAGTATGCTCAAGGAATTTTTAAAGCAAAATTTTCTCAAGGTCGGAATCAGTTCCCCTTTCGAGGACGAAGCGGACACCCAAAACTATTATGAGCTTGCAAAAGCCGCCTTGCAGCTTGGCCAGCGTTTGGACGGCGAGGTAAACATATATCTTTATGACGAATACAAAATTGTGGATATAATAAATGAAATTTCCGGTTCGAGAAGCCTTTATTCCCTCTGTTTCAGGCCTATGATTAAATTGATCGAAGCGGACGCTGCCGATGAGAATATGCTGGTGGATACTTTGTTTACCTACATTTCAAACCAATTTTCCATAAAAAAAACCTGTGAACAACTTTTTATTCACAGGAATACGCTTTATTATCGTTTTGAAAAGATACGAGGCATCATGGGCTGCGACTTCATGGAATATTCTAACCTGATCGATATCGGAATCACCATGATGATCCTAAAGTATCTCAATCTTTCCCCTATAAACCTGACTTATGACGGAAAGAGAGAATAATTTTCGGCAGATTTCGATAAATTGCAGTGAATTACAGCAGATACAGGCGGCTTTTACAGCAAAATATTCGCAAAGAAGCTGACCCCCGGGGTGATAAACAGCGCCGGAACATTGAAAACGATCGCAATCAGCAGGATGTAATATCCGTAATTATACACTGTGTACCACC
>CAVJCN010000066.1:0-7657 GCA_963647945.1 Absicoccus sp.
GATATGTGGTGCATCCGCCCGATACGTTATCCAGCTCGTCGTCGGAAATCTCGCCTGTTTTATGCAACTCGTCGAAATACGCCTTCGCGCTTTCTTCGGTCATTTCTACGCCGTTTTCCTTTGCAAGAGTCAAAAGCTCTTCGGGGGTTTTTGTCTCTTTTGCTTTTTCAATGAGTTCGGAGGTAAGTTTACTTTCCATGATAAATTCTCCTTATTTCCTTATTTTCTCTTTAATGATTGCAAATTATATATTTGCAGTCATTACAGCACACGATGATACTTTTTTCAAAACAAATTACTTTTTCGGTAAATTCCCTTGTGTGGAAATGGCTCCGGAATCGGAGATTGCATCCGTAAAATCATTGAAGCTTTCTTTGAAAGCATCATTAACACATCCGCCGCCGGAAACGCTGTCAAGCTCGTCGTCGGAAATTTCGCCGTTTTTGTTAAGCTTGGCAAAATATGTATTTGCTTCTTCTTCCGTCAGCTCTGTGCCGTTTTCCTTTGCAAGAGCAATAAGCTCCTCTGCTGATTTTGCAAGCTTTGCTTTTTCAAGCAGTTCGGAGGTAAATTTGTTTTCCATAATAAAATCTCCTTTTATACTTTTGAATCAGTATGTGCAATAATAACAACCATTTTCATTGAGAAAATATTTGCAATCCGGGCACGAATGAAGAATTTGCGGACAATGGCAGTGACACCACCACCCTTCGCACGACTTGCACTGCCAGTTTGAGCAGTAACCGCTTAAATCATCCAATCTATCGTGGCCGGTTCCGGGTTCTCCGCAGCCGCCGCCGGCTACATCCTCAAGCTCGTCGTCGGCAAGTTCCCCGGTCTTGGGGTTGAGCTGTGCAAAATAGGTATTTGCTTCTTCCGGGGTCAATTCGATGCCGTTTTCCTTTGCGAGGGCGGCAAGCTCCTCCGGAGTTTTTGCCTGCTTTGCTTTTTCACGCAGTTCCGGTGTGAGTTTGTTTTCCATAATCAATTCTCCTTGTCTTTATAAAATCAGTTGTTGTATCTTTGCTTGCACTTGCAAACGAACAAGAAATCATCCGAAGCAGTTCGCAAGTAAAGGCAGGAGTTGCATGTTCCTCCGGACTCCCATTTGGAGGTGTCGCAATTCTTATAGTAATCGCAGCTGTTGATGGTGGTAACAACCGGCCAGCCCTCGAAGTAAATCGTGCCGCATCTTCTGCCCCCGGAAACCTGATCGAGTTCGTCGTCGGCAACCTGACCGGATGCGGAGTGAATAAGGTCGAAATAGGTCTTTGCACTTTCCGATGTCAGCTCTGCGCCGTTTTCCTTTGCGAGGGCGGCAAGCTCCTCCGGGGTTTTCGCCTGTTTTGCCTTTTCAAGCAGCTCCGGGGTAAGTTTGTTTTCCATGATAAATTCTCCTTATTCTAAAATGTGTTTTAGGTTCAAATTAGTTATCGTATCTTTTGGGGTTTGAGCAGGTCAAAAGAACGCTCCCCCATTCCACGTAATAACAGTTGTTGCACTTTCCTTCCTCTCCTTCTTTCTTCCTCACCGGGCCGCGTTGAAAGAGGTCGCAGCTGTTGTAATAAGTAACAACCGGTTTGTGGTCCATGTAGGTCGTGCCGCATTTTCTGCCTCCTGCTACATCCTCAAGCTCGTCGTCGCCAAGTTCTCCGGTCTTGGGGTTGAGCATTGCAAAATATGTATTTGCTTCTTCCGAGGTCAGCTCGATGCCGTTTTCCTTTGCGAGGGCTGCAAGCTCCTCCGGAGTTTTTGCCTGTTTTGCTTTTTCAATCAGTTCCTGTGTGAGTTTGTTTTCCATAATAATTTCTCCTTACTTTTAAATAAATCGTCAATCGGTCAGCTTGTCCGAATCAGTTGTCATATCTTTGCGGATGATAGCACAGAAGCAGCCCGCTTTCGGAGCGGGAAGAGTCGCAGGTCATACAGAAACCTGCACCGCCGTGTTCCGAACAATAGTGACCTTTTTCGTCTTTCTTATGGCATACTTCGCAGCGCCATAGCTCACAGATATTGTATGGGAAAACAACCGGTCTGTGGTCTTTGTAGGTCGTGCCGCATTTTCTGCCGCCGGCTACGCTGTCAAGCTCATCGTCAGCAAGCTCGCCGGTTTGGTGAAGCTGATCAAAGTAAGCCTTTGCGCTTTCTGCGGTTAATTCCATGCCGTTTTCCTTTGCGAGGGTTGCAATCTCCTCGGGGGTTTTCGCCTGTTTTGCTTTTTCAATCAGTTCCTGTGAGAGTTTATTTTCCATAATTTTGTCCTCCGTTCATCAGTGTTCTAAGCTCATTCAGAGCGTTTTTATGTATGACTTTCGCGTAGATGTATGAAATGTTCATCATATCAGCCACGCTTTTCAAGGTATAGCCGCTGTAATAATACAGTATGATCAGATCCCGTTCTCGTTCGCCAAGCTGCGCAAGGGCGTCAGCCAGGTCATCAAGAGCATTGTCCATATTCACTTTATCCTCAGCTGCTATGGATTCGGTCAATTCCTCGTAGCTTTTTTTATTCTTATAGTAGTCAATGACCGTATTTTTGGTTATTATATATATCCAAGTTGAGAGAGAGGCTTTTCGTTCATCGTAGCTGTCCAGTTTTGCATAGACCTTTAGGAACACCTCAGATGTAATGTCCTCTCTGTCTTGGTCGTTCTTTATATGAGAGCGAATATATCCTGTTACCTTTTCAAAATATTCTGTGTAGATCTCTTCTCTTCTGTCAAGCGAGGCTACCATCGTCGTTATCCTCTCTGCCTGCCATTTCGGCGAATGGGTCTCCTGCCGCAGAAACAAATGCCATTTCATCATCGCTGAGTTCCTTGCAGTATCGGCTCTCTGTTTCAACGATCAAGCGTTCAAGTTTTTCGTTTCCCTTGAACCTTTGATAATCAAAAAGGGATTTCAATTTGTTTTCCATTGTTTCTCCTTTCTCGTTGTTTCACTTATTTATACGCAAAAATATTGAAAAGGTATATAGATTTTTTCACTTTTTTTATTATTTTTTTATCATGCTTTGATAGCAAACGCTATATAGGTTTTTACTTTGATTATACTCTCCCCCCCCTGTTCTGTCAATCTCTTAGTGCCTGCAAATTTGATAGAAAATTAACGGAAAATTAACTATATTGCATGAGGTATTTGACTATATTACTGAAATGAAGTATACTTAATCAAGAAACACAAAGGGGAGGACTTCTGAAAGTGAAAAAGAAACATTTGCTTATGGCCTCGGCGCTGGTGCTTTGCGCTTCGACCGTCATATTTATGTCCGGCTGCGGAAATAGCTCGGATTCCGCTTCCGCAGATTCCGCAAAAGCCGCAAATGCAGCGGCGGAAGACACCGTTGTGAGCGCCGACGATTCGGCTGCCCGGGACGAAACAATAAATACCGCCGAGATAGCAGGCGATGATGGGGTTACCACGGTGGCGACAAAGAAAACAAAGGTAAAATACGACAAGGAAGCTCCCTGGGAGTCCTTCGATATGTACGGGCTTCCGGACAAGCTGGACTTGCTCAAGAAAGACAACGGAGATGTTCTGGTGCTGGTAAACAAGCTCCACGCCGTATCCAAATATTACGAGCCTACGGACATGGTCGCCATTAACGGAAACTACACCACAAATCAGGGTTTAGAAATGAAAGAGGATGCCTACAAGGCCTTCAAAAAAATGAGAAAAGCCGCCAGAGCCGACGGCATATACTTCAAAATTTGCTCTGCCTACCGCACCTACGAAACCCAAAAATGGCTCTACAAGAACTATCTGAACACCATGGGAAAGGAGCTTCGGGACATCCGCTCCGCCGCTCCGGGGAGAAGCGAGCATCACACGGGATATGCCATCGACCTTGTGACAAAGTCCACGGGCTGGACCCTCACCCAGGACTTCGCAAAGACCGATGAGGGCAAGTGGATCAAGAAAAACTGCGCGAAATACGGCTACATCATCCGTTACCCGAAGGGCAAAACCGACATCACAGGCTACGACTACGAGCCTTGGCACCTGCGCTATGTTGGGGTTGATGTGGCAAAGGAAATCACCAAACAGGGCATTACGCTGGAAGAGTATCTGAAACGATAATGTCCGCCGTCTGAATCTTAATTGCCTTTTGTAAATCGCCGAAAGCAAGTTCAATCTGAAAACCGATACGGCCGCCGCTGAAGAAAATCGTTTCGTAATCAGCGGCGGTTTTGTGTATGGTGGTGGTAAAAAACTTCTTCATGCCGATGGGGCTGCATCCGCCGTGAATATATCCGGTAAGGGGCAAAAGCTCCTTTGATTTTATCATCTCGACAGACTTTTCTCCCACCGCCTTTGCGGCTTTTTTCAGGTCTAATTCCTCCGCCACCGGCACCATAAAAACATAGTAGTTCCTGCTCTTTCCTTGGGTCACGAGGGTCTTAAACACCCGCCCGGGTTCCTGCCCCAGCACCTGTGCCACCTCGACGCCGCTGATGGCATCTGTATCCGTATAGGTATGCTCCTTATACTGTATTTTCAGCGCGTCCAGCCTGCGCATGGCGTTGGTTTTTTCTATCTTTGTTTTCATACTGCTCACCTCCGATGATTTTTCGTATAAAATTCAAGGCGCTCCTTGCGAAGCGCCCTGTGTGTGATACTCTTGTGTATTTATCCGCGGGTAATTATCTTTCAACTACGAGGGCAGTTCCCATGCCGCCGCCGATACATAAGGTAGCAAGACCGTACTTGGAATCTCTCTTCATCATTTCGTAGATCAGGGTGATGAGGATTCTGCATCCGGATGCTCCGATCGGGTGTCCGATAGCGATAGCGCCGCCGTTTACATTTGTCTTTTCAGGGTCAAGACCTAAGTCTTTTCTTACTGCCAGGGACTGAGCTGCGAAGGCTTCGTTTGCTTCTACTAAGTCCATATCTGCGATGGTAAGGCCTGCTTTGTCCAGAGCTTTCTTGGAAGCAGGAACCGGGCCTACGCCCATGATGGATGGGTCAACGCCTGCGGAAGCGTAGGACTTGATCGTGCAAAGCGGCTTAAGACCTAATTCGTCAGCCTTTTCCTTGCTCATTACTACAACTGCTGCGCCTGCGTCGTTGATGCCGGAAGCGTTTGCTGCGGTAACAACGCCGTCTTTCTTGAATGCGCCTTTGAGTTTGGCAACCTTTTCGATGGTGGAACCGAATTTCGGGAACTCGTCTGTGTCGAAGATGATCGGGTCGCCCTTTCTCTGCGGAATTTCTACCGGAACGATTTCGTCTTTGAACTTGCCTGCCTTGATTGCGGCTTCAGCTCTGTTCTGGGAGATTACGGAGAACTCGTCTAATTCTTCTCTGGTGATTCCCCACTGCTCTGCAACATTTTCTGCGGTGATGCCCATGTGGTAACCGTTGAATGCGTCCCAAAGGCCGTCGTTAACCATCATGTCAACCATCTGAGCGTTGTTCATTCTTGCGCCCCATCTTGCAGCCGGCATAGCGTAAGCCGTAGCGGACATGTTCTCTGCACCGCCTGCAACTACGATGTCTGCATCTCCTGCTTTGATGATCTGAGCAGCAAGCTCAACAGCTCTGAGTCCGGAACCGCAAACTTTGTTGATTGTCATTGCCGGAACTTCGATTGGAAGACCTGCGTCAAGGGTCATCTGTCTTGCAACATTCTGTCCCAGTCCGCCTTGAAGAACGGCGCCCATGATAACTTCTTCTACCATTTCAGGCTTGATTCCTGCTCTTTCAACAGCAGCCTTGATGGCGATAGCGCCTAATTTTCTGGTCGGGATCGTCTTTAATGATCCGCCGAAGCTTCCGATAGGTGTTCTTGCAGCACTTACAATTACTACTTCTCTCATTTTTATGTATCCTCCTTAAGATATGTGGTACTTGGTTACTGTAGCCAAAGGCATTTTGTCTACAGCTTTATTTAATCACACAATAATACAAAAATCAAGGCTTTTCGTTATTTTTTTAACAAAACCCCTGTATTTTTTTATATACATCCTCTCAATATCTTATCACAACGCCGCAAAAAATCAAGATTTCGCAGGAAAGTAGTTTATTTAACAAGTTTCTTTATTGTTCCAGGCTATTTTCATTTAACAGGAAATCATAAATGTTCATAATCAAGACACCAGAGTCATTGTAATACGGAGCAGGTGTGTTTTTCGTTATGATTATTTTCTTAAAGGAATCATTCGTCAGCATCAAAGAGCGTTGCTCTTGTTCCATCTTCGCCTGGTCTGGGATTGCGTATGCAGACTGGATGTAATAGCGTTTAGAACCCTTGTTACAAACAAAATCAATCTCTAATTGCTTTCGAGTATTGCTACCCTCTTCATTTTTCCCATATTGCGTAACAACACCTACATCAACGTTGAAACCTCGAATTTTCAGCTCATTGAAAATGATGTTTTCCATGCTGTGCGTTTCCTCTATTTGGCGGAAATTTAGCCTTGCATTTCTGAGCCCTATGTCCGTGAAGTAATATTTTATTGGGGTGTCAATATACTTCTTTCCTTTTACATCATAGCGAATCGCAGAATCAATTAAGAACGAGTCGCAAAGGTAGTCAATATAGCGTTTAATCGTGCTCGCGCCTATATTCGTTCCTTTTACAGACTTGAATGTAGCGGCAAGCTTTTGCGGATTAGTAAGGGAACCAATCGCAGAAGCGAGAATGTTTAGCAAATCTTCAAGCTCTGCCCTGTTTCTAACATTGTGTCTGCCCACAATATCTGAAATATATGTTTCCTCAAATAGAGACTTTAAAAAAGCAATTTTCTGCTCTGGGATAGAAATGTTCAGCACCGGAGGCAGTCCACCATACAGTACATACTCGTCCCATCCATCCCGTTTATCACCATTATAAACCGATATGAATTCTGAAAAGCTTAGCGGATACATGTGTACTTCATCGCCCCTGCCCCTAAATTCCGTAATTACATCCTTTGAGAGAAAACGCGCATTACTTCCGGTTACATATACATCCACATTCTCCATACGAATAAGGCTGTTGAGCACAAATTCAAATTCACCGAGCAGCTGCACCTCGTCTAACAATATGTAGTGCATGCCATTCTCCTTAATTTGCTCTTTCAAATATGGATAAAGGACATTTGGGTCGCAAAATTTCCTGTTTTCAAATGTATCAAATGCAATCTCAATGATGCGATTTTGGCTTACACCTTCAGACAGAAGATGTTCCTTGAAAAGCTTAGATAAAAGATAGGACTTGCCGCAGCGACGCATGCCGGTTACTACTTTTATAAGACCGTTGTGTTTCTTGCTGATCAGTGTATTCAGATAATAATCACGTTTTATTTCCATATCCAGAACCTCCTATTGATGATTTTTGCGTTTTACCGCAAAAATCATCAATAGAATTATACCTCAATAGATAAATTATTGCAAGCGTTGAAAACGTTTAGAGAGATTTTATCATAATATGCTGATTACAGTTTCAGACTATTTTCGTCCAGCAGGAAATTCCTCAGTCCGATTGTAATAATTCCGTTTTCATCGCGACGCACCTTAATATTATCCCCAACAACAACGATTTTTCTGAAGAAATCCGGAATACGCAAAAGTCCTCTTTGTTCTTGAGTTACTTTTTCTGCGGTCGGAAGGGCAAAGGCAGATTGAATATAATACTTCTCGCTTCCTTTTGTGGCAACGAAATCCACCTCTA
>CAVJCN010000067.1:0-7649 GCA_963647945.1 Absicoccus sp.
CCTCCACTTACCAGTCCGGGCAGCTTTCACTGTCCGGAGCCTACTCACACATGGAAAAACGAGGCTCTCGCTACCTGCGCTACGCGCTTTACAACGCCACCAAATATGTTTGCCTTTGGGATCCGACATTTGCCGCTTACCTCGCTAAGAAGCGGGCTGAGGGGAAACACTACAATGTTGCACTCTCCCATGCGGCCAAGAAGTTGGTGCGGCTGATTTACGCTTTGGAGAAGTCCAGGCAGCCATACAACAGCGCCGCATAGCCCATATTTTTATATGCTCAGTTAGGCGTCCAACAGGATGCCTACTTTGCTATACCCTTTTGAACCGCCTACATTTTTCACCACTCCTCCGCATTTCGGGCTTGACTTTTAATAGTTAGTCTTTCTGGCTTGACCGGATTATAGCATCAATAGAATGGAAAATCTCTCAAAAGCCCAAATCATAATCGTTTTGGACGAAAACATAATCGTTTTTTCACGCGACAGACCACAGGTCAATCTCTTAACCTGTGGTCTGTTGCTATTTGGTATTCAGTTGATAAAATGATTACCATTCATCTTTGAGGAGATGGTGATGCGAGCGAAGTGCGTTTTTGGCCGTTTTCAGCACATCCAACAGGACATAGGTTTCATACGGGGAGCAGTTGGAAAAAATCTTCTGGGCCTCGGCGTTGGACATCTCAGTCGCACCTGTGAGCTGCCTGTTCAGGAGTGTATCAGTTGATACCTCCAATGCATTGGCGATGCCGACAAAGGTTTCGAGGCTCATGACCTTTGTTCCGCATTCAAGATAGCTGATGTAGCCAGCAGACTTGTCGATCATGGTGGATAGCACCGCCTGAGAAATACGCTTGTTTTTCCTGATTTTCTGGATTCTTTGACCAAGGACATAGTAATTGAGTTGCATAGAGAAACCTCCTTAAAAATTTTGGCAACTCAATTATATTTGAACCGCTATTTTATAGCGGGACGGTTATATAAACTCAGCCTTTGCATGATATATACTAACTTAAATTATATTCAACAGCTTATATCCGGCAAAGGGGAGGTGGGCTGGTCATGTATGAACAATTGGACTTGAAGCTGATCGGCTCACGCATCAAAGCTGTTCGAACCAGCAGAGGCATGAGCCAAGCGGATTTGGCAGTCAAAGCTTCTGTTTCGCTGCCGCTGATTAGCAACATTGAACGCGGAAAAACGAGTATGCAGCTTGAGACCTTCGTCAAGGTGGCGGAAGCCCTTCAGGTGTCTACAGATCATCTGCTCCGTGCAGATGTGCCGGAAGTCAAGACGATCTATCAAGGCGAGTTTGCGGAGATTCTCGAAGGCTGCTCAGCCAGTGAGATGGAAGCCATCCTGAATATCGTCCGAGAAGTCAAAGCCTCCATGCACATGAAACAGAATAACGATTAATTATCGGGTTGGGTGTCCAATCCGATATTTTTTTCATCGTTTCCATACCATAGGTCAAGATGCTGACCTATGGTATCTTCTTATTTTTAAGCATTTTTCCTATAATTTCCCCAAAAGGGCTTGCCCAAGCACGGGAGGAAAACATGGAAAACACGAAACTGCTGCCTTTAGGTACTGAACAAGGACTCGAAGAGACGGAATATCCCTCTTTTGACCTGTGCCTGGGAGAAAACACGGTATCGCCTCTTGTGGCACAACACAGGCAGTGGTTGAAAACTATCCGCCATGAAACACCTAACCCTAAGATTCCGTTCAAGGTTGCAGTGTATATCCGCTTTTTCAACCAGACGAAATATGGAGACGAAGAATATCTCGAGCGCAACAAAGAGATTTTTCGTGCTACGCTGGCTCAGTATCCTATGTGGGAGTTTGTTGGCTTCTATATTGACAATGGATCGACCGCTCCGTATATGGAGAATGCTACGGCATGGTCTGAACTCCTGTCTGACTGTGATGATGGAAAAGTCGATCTCATAATCACACAGAAGGTCAGCAATGTGTCCAGAGATGCCCAAGAAATGACTATCTGCGCAAGAATGCTCGCAGCCCGCAAGCCTCCTGTTGGCATCTACTTCATATCAGAAGATCTATACACTTTGGCCTCGTATTATCGTGATGATCTTCGGGAACCCTGTTTCCTCCCAACACCCGACTGGAAGATCCTGCCCGATGATGAGCTGGATGTGAGAGGTGCTCTCCATGAGTAAGTCAGCCAAGAAAGCAGCCGACCAAGCAGAACGCGAGAAAGTAAAAAAACGATACTCAAATCGAAGGGAGCCGGATGTTATCTATCCGGCAAAGAAGCAGGTCGATTTCTACGATGCCGATATTCATCAGCGTGTTGCGGTCTACGTCCGAGTTTCAACTGATAATCTCGGTCAGGAAACTTCCTATGAACTCCAGAAGAACTATTATGAAGAGTTCGTCTTAAAGCATCCCAATTGGAAGCTTGTAAAGATCTACGCCGACAAAGGTATCTCAGGCACTTCGACAAAGCACCGCGTCGAGCTGAACCAAATGCTCACTGACAGCAGAGCCGGAAAAATCGACTTGATTATCACCAAGTCGGTTTCACGCCTTGCCAGAAATACCGTCGACTGCATTACCATAGTGCGTAATCTTGCGGAGCTTCGCAATCCAGTGGGCGTTTTCTTTGAGAGTGAATGCATCTTCTCGCTGAACGAAGATACAAACATGCCTCTATCCTTTTTGGCATCCATTGCGGAAAACGAGTCTCGCATCCGAAGCCGCAGTATGGAAGTTTCGCTTGCCCAGCGGTTGAATGGAGGCCTCCCTCTGACGCCCAAGCTGTTGGGGTATTCTCATGATGCTGATGGGAAGCTGGTGATCAATCCGGACGAGGCTCCTACCGTGAAGCTCATGTTCTATATGTATCTGTCCGGTTATTCTTCATCTCATATTGCAAAGACACTTGAGATGCTTGGAAAGAGGACATTCCTTGGCAATTCCAAATGGACTTCCGGCACTGTTATTCAGGTCTTGAGGAATGAGCGGCATTGTGGTGATGTTCTCACAAGAAAGACATGGACGCCTGATGTGATCAGTCATAAGTCTAAGAAAAACAGAGGAGAACGGCAGCAGAGCCTGTATAAAGGAGAACACGAGGCAATCGTGTCGAGGGATGACTATATAGCCGTCCAGCACATGATCAACAATGCAAAGTATGGGGGAAAATCTATTCTGCCGGAGCTTCGTGTGATCGATTCTGGTATTCTGAAAGGCTTTGTCACGATCATCCCCAAGTGGGCAGGATTCAAGGCCGCCGATTATTTACGGGCTTCTATGAGCGTCTACTCAGACGATACATATTATGGTCAGCCTGCGGAGGACAACTCCACTTTTGAGGTGGAGGCAGGAGATTTCGACCTGCGCGGTTTTGAAGTTACGAATGCATCTCTCTTTGACACGAACAAAAGGCCGTATGTCTTATTTCAGAGCAAACAAATCAAGTTCAGCACGGACTGTGTCAGGCAGTTTGGAAAGGACAGTAAAGTTGAGCTGCTGATCCATCCGGGTTTGCGGAAGTTTGCTGTCCGCCGTGCCTCTAAGGACTCGCGCCAATTCGTACAGTGGTCAAGACCTACCGATGGAAAATACTACGCCAAGGAGATACCGTGTTCCGCGTTTGGGGAAACCCTGTTTGAACTGCTCGATTGGGAAACTGCGTATAAGTTTAAGGCTTATGGTAAGCTCCTCCAAAACGAGGGGGATTCGGTAGTCCTATTTGATCTGAGCGAGCCTGAGATATTTATCCAGTCCTATCTTATGACGGGAACAGATTCTCCTGCCAATGGAAGTGGAAGCCTTTCACCGCTTTCCGTATCAGGAAAGCGTGTCCGAGCAGTCCCTAAGAAACTGGCTGACAGATTTGGCAGCGACTTCTATGCCCACCGGCTTACCTCATCTCTGTTGGAATCACAAAATGAAGATGCTTGGAAGCTCTGGCTGGAAGGTCAACTCTTTGAAACCGGCGAAAAACTTCAAGTCACCAAGTACGATGAGATGCAGCGTTTTATCGCCGAACAATTAGCGCCCATAAAGCAGTTGGAAGGGGTGAACTTCGATGCCTGAAAAATCCGTTATCCCGGTCTCTCGGAATCTTGATGGTGTGTATTACCGCGTGGTTCGTGATGGCAAGCATGTAAACAGATGCTTTTCTGATCTGTCGGAAGCCGAGCAGGATGAGATCATGGCAGAGTATAACGCGGAGCAACTCAGACGGCTTTGTCGCTATCTCAGCATAAGCCTGCGCCAGATTGGAGATACGCTGGAGCTTGTCAGAGAGGAATGAAAGGAGAGCAGAATGGAAGTAGAAAATCAGGTTTCTTTCATCTCACCGATGCTGCAGGATATTCAGTCCGGCAATGTCGATGATGAAACTACCATCACCTTTGTAGAGGACGCAGACACGCCAATGACTATCGACGCATCGGCGCCGGGAGATGTGATCGAGCTTAGTGATGACTTTGATTTTGATGGATATCAGGTGGTTCGCAGGGAGTTCTTCGCTCATACCTTCGAGCCGTCTATCACCTTCAACAATTACAAAGTCTATGTCAATACTGCCTGTTTGAACAAGTTTCCCCACGCGGATTGCGCGCAGCTTTTGATCAATCAGGAGTCACGCATCCTTGCGCTGCGTCCATGCGCTGAGTCAGAGCGGGACGCATTCTCCTGGTGCAATACATCTGGCGGAAGGCGGAAGCCTCGGCAGGTAACGGGTAAGTTCTTCTTTGCAAAGCTCTTTGAGCTGATGAACTGGAATATTGATTACAGGTACAAACTGCTTGGCAAGGTCATTCACGCCAACGGTGAGTATCTGATCGCATTCGATTTGAATGCTTCGGAGATCTATCAGCGCATTGCAAAGGACGGGGGCAAGCCCAAGACGGCGCGAACCCCTGTATTCCCATCCGGTTGGAAGGATCAGTTCGGACTTCCTTATCGTGAACACCAGAAATCTCTGCAGATCAATATCTTTGATGGGTACGCGATTTATGGAATCAAGGATAATACCGTATCTTCCATGGCATCCGGGGACAATGTCACACCAGGCCAAGCCGCATATCAACCAGAGATACCTGTGCAGGAGGAGAGCGTAAATGGGTAGTGCAGATAACAGTGCGATCATGACCATTGACCTGAAGCGGAATCGCTTTCGCATACACAAATCTACGCTGAACAAAATGGGAAAACCGCAATATATTCAATTTCTGGTCAATCCAGAAGAAATGTTTATTGCGGTACTTGGCTCAGATCGGCCACTCGATGGCGGTACCGCTAACAGAGTGAAGTTGGTTCAAACGCCACGCCATTATTCCATTGAGTTCTACAGCAATACACTACTGTACGCTTTGGTCAATATGATCGGTACTCTCGACTTCCAATACAGTTATCGTATGACCGGAGAGGTGGATGTCGCAAACAGGGTAGCCTATTTCTCCATGAAAACCTTAAAGAAAATTGAGAGGAGAACGCCCATCGATGGATAAAGGATTTGCAGTGTTGGAGATCGACCCGGAATTCAAGACACTCATTCGCCCTTTACGGAAAGATGAGTATCTTCAACTCGAAGTAAATCTTACAGTAGACGGCTGCAGAGAGCCGATCATCACATGGAATAACATCATCATTGATGGTCATAACCGCTACGAGATATGTAACCGGCTGCACATCCCCTATGCTGTACAGAAGATGTCATTTGAGAACCGGGAGCAAGCGATTGTCTGGATCTGCAGCAATCAGCTCGGTCGCCGAAATATCACGGAGGAAACCAGACGATATCTCATTGGAAAGCAGTATGAACTTGAGAAAGTAGCGCGTAAGCATCCGCCCAACATCAATGGGTTCAACCAGTATAAGCGGAGAAACAAGGGTGAGCGAGGCGAAACTTTTCGGCGCACAGCTCAGAAGTTCAGCGCTCAATACAATGTATCTACTGGATCTGTGCAGAAGTATGCGATCTTCAGTAAGGCATTAGATGTTGTCGGACAGGCAGATCCCGAACTTCCTGGCAAAGTGCTTTCTGGTACATTCAAAATATCTCATGAGAACCTTGTGGCACTATCGAAAATGCCGCCAGAAGAAATCAGACGAATTGGGGCAAGACTGGAAGACCTACAGCACCCGTTCACCAGTTACAGCGATACGCGAAAAGAATTTGCCGACACAGATGAGGAGCCAGTCGCACCTATGCAGGAGACTTTACCACTTATTAAAATTACACCTAAGCATGATCCGGACGCCGAAATCGCTGGTTTGACACTAACAGTTCCGTCATGGGTCAGTTCCATCGAACGAGCCAGAAACAACGCGGATATGAATGCCGCTTCCACGAGGGCAAAAAGCAAACTCGAGGAGGCGCTGCTGTCACTACAGGAGAAGGTGTCCGAGATGCTCTCAGATATCAGGGAGGTAGACTGATGCAAGACTTCAGCAGATTTGTTCCAAATGTCCACTTCGAACAGATTCCAATCAAAAATCTTGTTTCTAACCAGGAGTATCAGCGGCCATTGTCACAGGTGCAGGTTGAAAAGGCCATCGAGGATTTTGACCTTAATCAAATCAACCCGGTAAAGGTGAGCCGCCGCGATGGTATCAACTATGTCTTTAACGGACAGCACACCATAGAGATCGTTGCTACGGTATCCGGTTCACGAGAGACACCTGTTTGGTGCATGATTTATGACAGCTTAGATTACAAGAACGAAGCGGACATTTTTGCAAATCAGATGAAGCATGTGCGTCCGTTGAGGCCTTACGAGATATTCATGGCTAATATTGAAGCAGGAAATGAACAGCAGCTTGTGATTAAGCGGCTCGTTGAGTCCTATTCCCTTTCTATCGGACCGACCAAAGCATATGGCGTGATCTGTGCAGTTGCTACGCTGGAGAGGATCTACACCAAATATGGTTACCATGTGCTTGACCGAACTTTGCGGCTCTGCGTTGGCACATGGGAGGGAGACATCGACTCTCTTGGTGCGAATGTATTGGCTGGTGTTGCGAGAATGATCGTAGCTTTCGGTGACCAGCTTCGTGACGAAACTTTTAAGGAGAGGGTCGGCTTCATGTCTGTTCGGCAGTTGTCCCGTATCGCTAAAGAGCGCGGGGCTGGCTCTCTCTGCTATGCCGAAGCTATGCTTGTTGCCTACAACCGCAAATGCAAGTACACCTTGCGAATGTCGAAGCTGCATTCTGGAAAGGTGGCTGCAGAAGATGATTTTGTAGAGGAGAATGAGGAGCCGCTCGCAGACGATCCTGTCCTTGTGGGATGACTCCCTGCGGCATGCTTAGTGATTTATAACCTACCGACAAAAAGATCTCCCTTGCTCGAAGGGAGATCTGATGATGAATTAGATTATTCTTCAAGAGCCAGCGAAAAGGCTGGCCGCATATATTCCTGTGCGTTTCGGCTTAATCTGCACTCTGATGCCAAGTGGCTCCAGTTTTCTCGGATGGTTTTCAGGATATCCGCTGCCATGGCTGCTGCGTCCCTGGTACTGAGCCCGCAATACGGTGCGATCTCCAGCGCAAGCTCAAGGGAGATTGTCGCATCGTCCTCGTTTACACAGAGAGATAGTTCGTCGCCCTCTGGAACAGGGTTTACATCGTACAAGGGGGACAGATGCCAGCCATCTGCCTTGAGGATAA
>CAVJCN010000068.1:0-7603 GCA_963647945.1 Absicoccus sp.
TCCCTGGAAAGGGCGATATTTTTGTTCTTTACGAGGTAGAAAAGCAGCTCTTATTCCTTTGGGGTAAGATCGACTTTTTCCCCGTCAACGGTGACGGTTCTTGCCGGAATGTTGATTTCCAGTCCATCGAATTTCATGGTTTCCTGGACTGCCGGAGAAGAGGCTTTTCTTCTGGAAAGGACTGCGTTTACCCTTGCCATCAGTTCCTTCGGGCTGAAAGGTTTTACCACATAGTCGTCGATTCCAAGCTCGAAACCGAAGAGTTTATCGTATTCCTCGCCCCTTGCGGAAAGCATGATGACAGGAATGTCCTTTGTCTTTTTTATCTCCTTGCAGGCTGAAAAGCCGTCCAGTTTAGGCATCATTATATCCATAATGATCAGGTCATAATCGTTAAGTTTGCAAAGACCCACTGCGCTCATTCCGTCAGCGACCTCCGTAACTTCATAACCGCTAAATTCAGCGTACTCCTTTATCACTTCACGAATCTTAGGTTCGTCGTCAACTACCAAAATTTTATACATCGCAAGTTCCTCCTCCTTATGGGTTATGGGCAATCTTTGAGTTTATTTTAACATAAAATATCTTCCAGTCAACATTTTAATTGAAATATATATTGACATGGTAAAAACTCTGTGATATTATGATAAATTTTTTGACTCCTTGACAGAACACCCCCCGAAACTTTATAATAGAGGTATAGATATAGAATGGAGGGAGTATGTCATGTTTTCGGTGGGTGATAAAATTGTTTACCCGATGCAGGGCGCAGGTATTATACAGAAGATAGAAGAGAAGAAAATTCTCGGAGAATCCAGACTGTATTATATACTCAAACTGCCCTGCAACGATATAAACATAATGATTCCCGTGGATTCCGGCGAAAGCGTCGGAATCAGAGAAGTTTCATCACAAGAGGAAATGGAAGGAGTTCTTAAACTTCTCGGCGAGGAAAGCACGCCAATGGATCCGAACTGGAACCGCCGGTACCGTGAGAATATGGATAAGCTCAAAAGCGGCGATATTAAACAGGTAGCCGGCGTTGTAAGAAATCTCATCAGAAACGACAGAAGCAAGAAACTCTCGACAGGAGAAAGAAAACTTCTGACAGGGGCAAAGAGAATCCTGATAAGCGAGTTTATTCTGTCTATGGGGTTGACCCAAAACGAAGCGGAATCTTTGGTTGAAAATGCAATTTAAAGACATGGTGAAACACACAAAGCAGGTCGGTATTAAGCTCGCACAATATTGAGCTTGGTCTGACTGCTTTGACTCCGGGAAATATCTATAAAATACTGAGGAAAGGAGGAAAAGGATGTTCAGAAGATTTTTTAGGGCTTGTTTTACATTTTTGGGAGCGCTTGTAGGATACGAATGTTTTGCGCTGTGCAAATACCTTGTTACACAGACCGAATTTGTGGGAAATGATGTCATACTCACAAAGACAGAGGAAACTTGGTTTGCCGCATTTTTCGTAATTATTTTTGGAATTATATTTTTTCGCATCGCACCGGCGCTTACAAGAAAAAGCCGAAAGGTAGCTGACAATATAGGAAATGATTTACAGGGAGTATCCCCTAACGACCTCATGGGCGGAACCTTGGGACTGGTAATAGGCCTTTTGATAGCGTTTTTGCTCACCCGCATATATCAAGATGTAATCAATCAAAAGACCCTTTATCTGATGATTACCATATGTATGTATTTGGCGCTGGGCTTTCTGGGTGCTGTTGTCGGAAACAAGAAAATATCCGAGCTGCTGCTTATGACAACAGGGCGAAGAGCCGCCGCACCCCAGGCAAAAACCGTGCCTGAAGAAAACAACTACGGCTATAATGCAAAAGATAAAAAAAGCGCAAGGATCCCGAAGATTTTGGATACCAGCGTAATAATCGACGGAAGAATTTTGGAGATCATGAAGACGGGATTCCTGGAAGGGCCTATTGTGATACCGGAATTTGTTCTGGTGGAGCTCAGGCATATCGCAGATTCTTCCGATGGGCTGAAACGCAACAGAGGAAGAAGAGGACTCGACATTCTGAAAAAGATTCAGACCGAATACGGCATTGAAATTTACAATACCGACTCGGAAAAAGCTCTGAAGGAGATTCCGGAAGTTGATGTAAAGCTGCTTAAACTTGCCCAGATAATGAAGGGAAAGGTGGTCACAAACGACTTCAACCTTAACAAGGTTGCGGCAATCAAGGGAATCGGCGTTTTAAACATAAACGAGCTGGCGAATGCCCTCAAGCCTATGGTAATTCCGGGAGAAGTCATGACGGTGACCCTCATCAAGCAGGGTAAAGACAGAAGCCAGGCGGTTGCCTATCTTGACGATGGCACTATGATCGTTGTGGAGGACGGGCGCAGCAAAATCGGCAAGACCGTTCAGATCAATGTTACCAGCGTGCTTCAAACAGCCGCAGGGCGCATGATATTCGGAAAGATCAAATAGGAAGATCAAATAAAGAGATTAAGTAAAAATATTACAAAAGTTTAAAAAATATGCTTAGAGATAACAAAATAACAGCGATCGTAGTAGCTGCCGGCCGAGGCAAACGGCTTGGCAGCTCTTTGCCGAAACAATTCCTCAAAATCAGAGGCGGGACAATACTGGAAATGTCGATTGCCCCATTTGAAGAAAACCAGCTCGTAGACGAGATTTTTGTAGTTGCAAACCCGGACTATTACGAGCTTACAGGGGAACTTTGTAAGAAATTCCACAAGGTAACAAGGATAGTGGCAGGAGGAAAAGAGCGACAGGATTCTGTGGCGGCGGCACTGAATTTTATATGTGATCCGGCGGGAAAATCGTTGCCGGGATCCGGGCAGGCGGCTGAAGGTCTTGTGCTTATACATGACGCTGTAAGACCCTTTGTAAGCGATGCCGTAATAACGGCGGTGGCAGAAGCTGCGGCTGATTTCGGGGCGGCTGTTCCGGCGGTGCCGGTTAAAGACACGGTAAGACAGATAACCGACAGGCAGGTAACAGAAAGGCAGATAACGGAAGGGCGGATAAACGGGGAAAAGAGCCGAACCCTTCAAAGAGAAAATCTTTTCTGCGTCCAGACTCCCCAGGGATTTCGCGCCTCCATTATCAAGGCAGCCTTTAAAAAAGCGGCGGAAGACGGATTTTTAGGCACGGATGATGCTTCACTTGCAGAGAGGCTGGGTATAAATATCAGCATGGTAAAGGGCGAAGAGAAAAACCGCAAGATTACCACTAGGGAGGATCTTGAAACCGAGATGAGAATAGGAACAGGATATGATGTACACAGACTGACTTCGGGAAGAAAGCTGGTTTTGTGCGGGGTGGAAATCCCATGGGAAAAGGGGCTTCTCGGACACTCGGACGCAGATGTTGCCCTCCACGCTTTGATGGACGCAATGCTGGGAGCTGCAGGCCTTGGGGACATCGGAAGACACTTCCCGGACACCGAGGAAAAATATCGGGGGATTTCCAGCCTGAAACTGCTGGAACAGGCTATGGAACTTTTGCGGGAAGAAGGATATTTCCTGGGAAATGCCGACATCACCATAATCGCTCAGCGACCGAAGATAGCGGAGTATATTCCCCGTATGCGGGCAAGCATTGCAGAGGTAATAGGCTGCGAAGAAAGTAAAATAAACATCAAAGGCACGACCACCGAAAAACTCGGCTTTGTCGGCCGTGAAGAGGGAATCGCCTCAGAGGCGGTTTGCATATTATACAGATATTAAAACACAAGAGGTGACAAAATAATGAAATTATCACAGATGCACTTTAAAACGCTCAGAGAAGTGCCAAACGAAGCAGAAATACCAAGCCATGTTCTCCTGCTCAGAGCCGGAATGATAAAAAAGACGGTGGCAGGGATTTACAGCTATATGCCTATGGGCTGGAGAACCATCCGTAAGATCGAGCAAATCGTTCGGGAGGAAATGGACGCCCAGGGAGCCGAGGAAATGTATTCCCAGATCCTTCAGCCGGCAGAGCTTTGGCAGGAGTCCGGAAGGTGGGATGCTTACGGCCCTGAGATGTGGCGTATCAAGGACAGAAACGGCAGGGACTTTTGCCTGGGGCCTACGGCGGAGGAGATATTTACAGATGTGGTAAAGAGCGACATATCTTCCCACAGACAGCTGCCGAGAATGCTATATCAGTTTACCGACAAATTCAGAGATGAAGCCCGTCCGAGGTACGGCATGATGCGTTCCCGGGTTTTCATAATGAAGGATAATTATTCCTTTGACAAGGATGAGGCGGGCCTTGATGTGAGCTATAACAAAATGTTCGAGGCATACACCAATGCATTTACCCGCTGCGGACTTAATTTCCGCCCGGTAGAGGCTGACACAGGGGCAATCGGCGGTTCCAACTCCCATGAGTTTACGGCTCTTTGCGAATACGGCGAATCCGAAATCGCATACTGCGACTGCTGCGACCTTGCGGCCACCGTGGAAAAAGCGGCTTGTGTTGACGCTGCTCCTCAGAATGACATTGAAATGCTTCCTCTCGAAAAGGTACACACCCCGGGAACGAAGACCATAGATGAGGTTGCGACTTTCCTTAAACTGGACAAGGAACAGACCATAAAGGCGCTTCTGTTTGTAACCTACGATGCGGAAGGGAAGGAAAACGGCTATGTTGCCGCCTTTATCCGGGGCGACAGAGAGCTTAATATGACAAAGCTGGTGAACGCTCTGAATATACCGGAATATGCCATCGAATTTGCAGATGAAGAAAAAATGTCAAAGGCAACGGGCTGTGTAGGCGGATTTACAGGGCCTATGCATCTTCACGACTGCAAAATCGTGGTTGACAGCGAGCTTCCCGGACTTAAAAATCTTTGCGCCGGGGCCTGCGAGGAAGACCATCACTATATAAACATGAACTATGGCAGGGACTACGAGGGAGATATCGTAGTCGACCTCAAAACCCTCAAAGAGGGAGATGCCTGCCCGATATGCGGAGCACCGGTTCGCCACGCAAGAGGCGTTGAAGTGGGCCAGATCTTCAAGCTGGGAACAAAATATTCCGAACCTATGAAGGCCTACTACAAGGACGAAAACCAGCAGGATAAGCCGATTTGGATGGGCTGCTACGGAATCGGAGTTTCCCGCACATTCCAGGCAATTATCGATATGCCCGAGAACCACGATGAAAACGGCATAATATGGCCAATATCCGTCGCACCTTATCATGTTATCATTACGGAAGTAAAACCGGGGGATGCAGAGCAGGATGCGGTAAGCGGAAAAATTTACGATGAACTCACAAAAGCGGGAGTCGAGGTTTTGTGGGACGACAGAGATGAGCGCCCGGGGGTAAAATTTAAAGACGCAGACCTCATCGGGATCCCGGTTCGTATTACCGTGGGAAAGCGCGCCGGCGAGGGCTTTGTGGAATACAAGCTCAGACGGGACAAAGACCGAAGCGACAAGAGCGCAGATGAGGCAATTGCAGATGCCATCGCAATCGTAAATGCCGAAAAGACGGGCAGAAACTATATGAAATAAATAGGAAGCAGAATCAAAACAGAATTAAAAATATTTATGGACTATAAAGGACTACGACGGAGGATTTTTAGATATGAAAAAATTTGTAATAGAAATGATGAACGGTGACATTATGAAAGGCGAGCTTTATCCGGAAATCGCCCCTGCCACCGTGGAAAATTTTGAATCTTTGGTAAATGATCACTTTTACGACCACCTGACCTTCCACAGGGTAATTCCGGGATTTATGATTCAGGGGGGCTGCCCACAGGGAAACGGCACCGGCGGCCCGGGATACACGATTAAAGGGGAGTTTGCCATGAACGGCTTTAAGAACGATTTGAAACACGAGAGAGGTGTGCTTTCCATGGCAAGAGCAATGCATCCGGATTCGGCCGGTTCTCAGTTTTTCATCATGGTGGCAGACGCTCCGCACCTTGACGGTCAGTATGCGGCTTTCGGTAAGGTAACCGAGGGCATGGAAGCTGCCGACAAGATTGTAGGTGTAAAGAGAGATTATAACGACCGCCCGCTTGACAAGCAGGAAATCAAGACAATAACTATCGTAGAGGAGTAAAATAGATGGCTTTTTTCAGAGAAGTCGGCGAAGATATAAAAAATATGGTGGAAAAAGACCCGGCGGCGCGAAACGGCATTGAGGTACTGGTTTGCTACCCGGGGATCTGGGCGCTGATTTGGCACAGACCTGCACATTGGCTGTATAACCACCACTGCCCGTTCCTTGCCAGAGTCATATCCCAGCTAACCAGATTTTTTACAGGGATAGAAATTCATCCCGGCGCAAAAATCGGCCGCAGGTGCTTTATCGACCACGGCATGGCTGTTATCATCGGAGAAACGGCGGAGGTAGGGGACGATGTAACGATTTATCAAGGGGTTACCTTAGGCGGTACAGGAAAAGATACGGGGAAACGCCACCCCACCATCGGAAACCGGGTGGTTGTCAGCAGCGGTGCAAAGGTTCTGGGGCCCTTTACGGTAGGGGACGATGTGAAGATCGGGGCAGGCTCGGTGGTGCTCAAGGAAGTTCCGCCAAACTGTACGGTTGTGGGAATCCCCGGAACCATCGTCAAGCGAAACGGGCAAAGCACCACTCAGGATCTCAACCAGGTGGATTTGCCGGATCCCATCGCGGTGGAAATCGAATGTCTGCGCAAGCGTGTAATGGAGCTTGAAAGGATTTTGCAGACGGAACACAAAATTGAAGCGGGCTGCATCGACTGTGCCGGCGCGTCAAATTTGGAAGAAACACTGATGGAAGTCATCCGTGAAAAAAACGAAAAGAACCAAGAAAACCAAGAGAGCCGGGAAAACCAAGAGAATCAAAAGAGCCAAGAGAATCAAGAGAAAAATATTATACGAGAGGGGAGCGAAGATGAAGATTTATAATACCCTTACGAGAAAAAAAGAAGAGTTTGTGCCCATTGAAGAGGGCAAGGTAAAAATGTATGTCTGCGGGCCTACCGTATACAATTATTTCCATATCGGGAATGCAAGGCCCTTTGTCGTTTTCGACACCATGAGAAAATACCTGGAATATCGTGGCTATAAAGTAAAATTTGTCCAGAATTTTACCGATGTGGACGACAAGATCATAAACAGAGCCAAGGAAGAGGGGGTGACCGCGCCGGAAATCTCTGAAAAGTACATTGAAGAATATTACAAGGACGCGGCGGCTCTAAATGTAAAGAAAGCGAATGTTCATCCGAAGGTTTCGGAAACCATGGAGGACATCATTAAATTTGTGCAGGACTTGATCGACAAGGGCTATGCCTACGAATCCCAGGGAGATGTTTATTACAGAACCCGTAAATTTGATGGCTACGGAAAGCTTTCCGGAAAGAACATCGATGAGCTGATTCAGGGCGCCAGCGAAAGAACAAGAAGCGCAGACGACATGAAAAAGGAAGATCCTCTGGACTTTGCTCTTTGGAAAGCTCGCAAGGAAGACTCCGAAATCGCATGGGAATCACCTTGGGGCATGGGAAGACCGGGATGGCACATCGAATGTTCCGCCATGGCGAAAAAGTACCTCGGCTCGACGATAGACATTCACGCCGGCGGAGAGGATTTGCAGTTCCCGCACCACGAGAACGAAATCGCC
>CAVJCN010000069.1:0-7595 GCA_963647945.1 Absicoccus sp.
AGCACGCACAGATAGACGTTTACAAAAATTTATCGATGAAGTGGAAGTGGATTTAATAAAGCAAGGAATTGGAGGCGACAAATGATGGATGCAATGGATTTCTTTCCGCAGCGACCGGAAGCGCACCCTACAATTTATGCGTATGAGTTCGTTGGTGTTGCCTCTCATCAGGGCTATATAAAGGTTGGTTATACTGAGCGAGATGTAGAGACTCGTGTTAGAGAGCAGGTACACACTGCGGCTGTACCATATAAAATATTAGGACAGTGGTCTGCAATGAAGAATGACGGTAGCTGTTTTACAGACCATGACGTTCATGCGATCTTAAAATCCAAGGGAAAACAACAGCTTAATGCCGGTGAGGATCGCAATGAGTGGTTTAAATGTTCACTGGCGGATGTTCAAGCAGCGGTGGTTGCAGCTCAGACAGGGGCAGAGAATGCTGAAAATCGTACAGCAACATTTTCCATGCGTCCGGAGCAGAAAATGGCCGTGAATATGACAAAGGCTTATTTTGAGTCCGCATATGAAGAAAATAGTGGTCGTACACCTAAATTTCTTTGGAATGCAAAGATGCGTTTTGGTAAAACCTTTGCATCTTACCAGCTTGCAAAAAAGATGGGCTTTAAAAGAGTCCTGATCCTGACATTCAAACCGGCAGTACAGACTGCGTGGCGTGAGGATCTCATGACACACATGGATTTTGAAGGATGGCAGTTTATTTCTCGTCCGACCGTGCCTGGTGGCTTGTCTACAGATGCTCAATTCCATAAGGCAGATAAGTCAAAGCCTATTGTGTGTTTTGGTTCTTTCCAGGATTTTCTTGGTGTAAACAAGGAGACCGGCGGTATCAAGGCAAATAATGAATGGGTACATACAACAAACTGGGATCTCGTTATTTTTGACGAGTATCATTTTGGTGCATGGAAAGACAGTGCCAAGAAGCTGTTTGAACAGGACGAAGATTCCTATGAAGATGATATGTCGAAATATGATGCGGGTAATGCTTACGATGAAACGTGGCTGCCAATCACCACTACGTATTATCTGTACCTTTCGGGTACACCTTTCCGCGCCTTGAATTCAGGAGAATTTATTGAGGAACAGATCTATAACTGGACATACTCTGACGAGCAAAGGGCAAAGGAAGAGTGGCCGCATCTTTCGGCTTTTCCGGATTATCAAGCTAAGCAAGGAGACATTAATCCTTATGCGTCGCTGCCAAGAATGGTCATGATGACTTATAAGATACCGGATAGTATTCAGAGTATTGCAAAACAAGGAGAATTCGATGAATTTGATTTGAATGTATTCTTCTCGGCTGAAGGAACCGGAAAAGATGCACATTTTGTATTTGAGGATTATGTGCAGAAATGGCTGGATCTGATTCGTGGTTCATATTTGGAGACTTCTGTTGATGAATTGAAGCTTGGTGCACAGAAACCACCGATGCCTTATTCTGATACGCGATTGATGAACGTTCTTTCGCATACGTTATGGTTCTTGCCTAATGTTGCTTCTTGCTATGCAATGGCAAACTTATTAGCACAGAAACAGAACAATTTTTACCATGAATACAAGGTTAATATTTGTGCTGGCTCCGGTGCTGGTATCGGCGTAGCGGCATTAGAGCCTGTTCGCCGTTCTATGGGAGATCCGCTGGAAACCAAGACTATTACTCTTTCTTGCGGCAAGTTAACGACCGGTGTCACCATCAAACCTTGGACTGGTATTTTTATGCTCCGTAATCTTTCAAGTCCGGAGACATACTTTCAGGCAGCGTTCCGTGTACAAAGTCCGTGGGAGGTTACTAAGGACAATGGCGAGCGTGAGATAGTAAAAAAAGAATGCTATGTTTTCGACTTTGCTTTGGATCGTGCACTTCGTCAGATTTCAGATTATAGCTGTCGTCTGAATGTGGCAGAAAGCAATCCGGAAAAGAAGGTCGGAGAATTTATTAACTTCCTTCCAGTCTTGGCTTATGACGGGAGCGCCATGCGACAGGTTAATGCAGCGGAAATTCTGGATATCGCTATGGCTGGAACATCAGCAACATTGCTCGCGAAACGCTGGGAGTCTGCATTGCTTGTTAATGTCGACAATGATACGCTTGCACGACTGCTGGCCAGTGAAGAAGCAATGGATGCCCTTATGCGCATTGAAGGTTTCCGCAGCCTGAACGCTGATATCGAGACGATTATTAACAAGTCTAATGCAGTTAAAAAAGCTAAAAAAGAGGGAAAAGAACTTACTAAGAAAGAAAAGAAAGAGCTTACGGAGGCTGAGAAGGAATACAAGTCAAAGCGCAAGATGATTCAGGAAAAACTGATTAAATTCGCAACGCGTGTTCCGGTATTTATGTATTTGACAGACTATCGTGAGTATAGTTTACAGGATGTTATTACTCAGCTAGAACCTGATCTTTTCAAAAAGGTTACAGGTCTTGATGTAAAAGACTTTGAACTTTTAGTATCTTTGAATGTATTTAATGAGGCATTGATGAATGATGCGGTATATAAGTTTAAGCGTTATGAAGATGCAAGCTTGATTTATACAGGAATCGACAAGCACACCGGAGAAAATGTCGGCCTCTACAGTACGGTTATCAGCCGAGCTGACTATGATGCAATGGCTGGTCAGCTGGCGGCATCTATGGCTGCAGATGCTCCGAGAGAGGATGATATCCCTGAACGACCGATATTTACAAATATCAGCAATTACTTTGATGACGAGGAAGAAGATGAATATCCGAGAAAGGTGGCAGAGAGCCAATCTTCCTATATAACTGGAAGAACACCAATCGTTCCATCATCAAAGTCAACTTATAAACCGTCCTATATACCGCCAACACCGTCCGTATCGCCTGTTGCGAAGAAACCGGTTGTTAAAGTTGATACATCAGGTGTTAAGGCTGGTACGCTTGTAAAACACAAAGCCTATGGTGTAGGTAAGGTCAAGGGAATCGATGGAAGTATTATTGTAGTTACAATTAATGGAATTGACAAGAAATTTCAATTTCCAGGGGCGTTTGAACAGGGCTTTTTGTCATTAGATGTGAAGTAGTGGAGGTAGATTGTGATAGAATAAAATCAGTTTATCGTTTTTATATTGACATTTCGGCGGGGGCGATATAAAATGTTTCTATTGAAAATTCAATAGAAACGATGACGAAGAGGAGTAGAAAATGACTTGCCCTTTACAGAGAATCGGGGACGCGGCTGAGAGCCCCGAAAGACGGCGATTTTTGAAGGTTGCTTCCGAGTTTTAACGATAATGAGCGTCTGCGTCCGGAAAATACGCGCATCCTGCGGCAAAAGGCCGGGAAAGCAAGAATTTTGCGGAGCAGGAACAAAGGTGGTACCGCGGAATAATATTTCGTCCTTTGTAAGTATTGACTTGCAGAGGGCGATTTTTCTTTGCCCCGGCGCAGGTTGCAAAAGAGAAAAAGCAAATGCAAGAAAGGAAACTCAAGATGGGAAAAAATTTAGCAAAGACCTATAATCCAAAGGATTTTGAGGATCGAATTTATGAAATGTGGGAAACGAAGGACGCCTTTAGGGCGGAGCCTGACAAGGACAAGAAGCCCTTTACAATCGTAATGCCGCCGCCAAATATCACGGGGCAGCTTCACATGGGACACGCCCTTGACCAGACCTTACAGGATGTGCTTACCAGATGGAAGAGAATGCAGGGCTACAGCGCGCTGTGGATGCCGGGAACAGACCACGCCAGCATCGCTACGGAAGTTAAAGTAGTGGAAAAAATCAGAGCCGAAGAGGGATTGGAAAAAGAAGACCTGGGCAGAGAAGAATTTCTCAAACGGGCTTGGGCATGGAAAGAAGAATACGGCGGGAGAATCACTCGTCAGTGCCGCAAACTGGGGGCTTCCTGCGACTGGTCAAGAGAAAGATTCACCATGGACGAGGGCTGCAACCGGGCGGTAAAGGCGGCTTTTGTAAAGCTCTACGAGAAAGGCTTGATTTACAAAGGCAACAGGCTGGTAAACTGGTGCCCGAAATGCGGAACCTCCCTTTCCGACGCGGAAGTGGAACACGAGGACAAGAACGGCAAGTATTGGTATTTCAAATATCCGGCAGCAGAGCCTACGGCTGATTTCGACGGAATCGTGGTAGCAACCTCAAGACCGGAAACCATGTTTGCGGACGAGGCCATTGCGGTTCATCCGGACGACGAAAGATATAAGAATGTTATTGGAAAGAAGGTTATCCTGCCGCTGGTGGGAAAGGAAATTCCGATTATCGCAGACACCTATCCGGACCCGGAAAAGGGAACCGGCGCGGTTAAGATTACCCCGGCCCACGACCCCAACGACTTTGAGGTTGGACTTCGGGCGGGACTTCCGGTAATTTCCTGCATCAACAAGGACGCAACCATGAACGAGCTTGCCGGGAAATATGCGGGACAGGATCGCTATGAGTGCCGTAAAAACTGGGTTTCCGACCTGGAGGCGGCGGGCTATCTGGTAAAGACCGAGGAAAAGGTTATCCCGATGGGAACCTGCTATAGATGCCATACAGTTATCGAAGATATGGTTTCCGACCAGTGGTTCGTAAAGATGGAAGAACTGGCGAAACCTGCTATTGAAGTTGCCAAAAACGGAAAGTTGAGACATATTCCGGAAAGATTTGAGAAGATTTATCTCCACTGGCTGGAGGGAATCAAGGACTGGTGCATTTCCCGTCAGCTTTGGTGGGGTCACAGAATCCCTGCATATTACTGCGAAGAATGCGGAGAGATCGTGGTTGCTTATGATACGCCGGAAAAATGTCCGAAGTGCGGTTGCACCCATTTTCAGCAGGACGAAGATGTGCTTGACACCTGGTTTTCCTCGGCTTTGTGGCCTTTCTCCACATTAGGCTGGCCGGATAAGACCCCGGAACTTGAATATTTTTACCCGACAGATGTGCTTGTAACGGGCTACGATATCATCTTCTTCTGGGTGGTAAGAATGGTATTTTCAGGACTTGAATATATGGGAGAGGTTCCTTTCCACGATGTGTATATTCACGGGCTGGTGCGGGACGCTCAGGGGCGGAAGATGTCAAAATCCCTGGGAAACGGCATTGACCCGCTGGAAATTATAGATAAATACGGCGCAGACGCTTTGCGTTTCATGCTTTCCACAGGCATCACCCCGGGTAACGACATGCGTTTTACGGAAGATAGGCTGGAAAATTCCAGAAACTTTGCAAATAAACTTTGGAATGCGTCCAGATTCGTTATCATGAATCTCCAGGACGAAGAGGGCGAGTTCAAACCGCTGGCAAAATGCTGTGAGGACTGCTGTGGAGGAGCTTGCGCGAATACTACCAACTTTGCGAACATCCCGCTGAGAGATGAGGACAAGTGGATGCTGCAAAAGGTAAACGATGCCATCGTGTATGTTGACAACGCCATGGAAAGATACGACCTTGCATTGGCAGGGCAGAGAGTTTACGACCTCATTTGGAACGAATACTGCGACTGGTACATTGAGCTTGTAAAACCGAGACTCTGGGGCGAGGACGAAGAGGACAAAAAAGTTGTTCGTTTCGTGCTGGTAATGTGCCTGAAAAATATGCTGAAACTTTTGCACCCATTTATGCCGTTCATCACGGAAGAAATCTGGGGATTCCTGCCACACGGCGAAGATGAGGAAGGCTACCTGATCAGCGCGGAGTGGCCGAAGGCAAGCGCCTCCTATGTATATCCGAAGGCGGAAAAAACCGTTGAAATGGCTATGGAAGCAATCAAGGCCATCCGTAACATCAAGGCGGAGAAAAATGTTGCGCCGTCCAAGAAAATCAAGGCTATCATCCTTTCCGAGGGGGAAAAGGCTGAAACCGCAAAGGAGGGAGAGGCCTATCTTAAGAACCTTGCCAATATAACGGAGCTTATTTTCACGGATTCCCGGGCAGAGGTTCCGGAGGATGCGGTTTCTGCCGTTATCGACGGAGCCGAGATCTATATTCCGCTGGACGATTTGGTTGATTTCGCGGAGGAAAAGGCAAGGCTGGAAAAAGAACAGAAGCGTCTGGAGGGCGAAGTTAAGCGCTCCACGGGAATGCTGAACAATCCTGGATTCGTAAGCAAAGCCCCGGAGGCGAAGATTCAGGCTGAACGGGAGAAGCTTGCCATGTACGAAGATATGCTTGCCAAGGTAAAGGGGCAGCTTGAGCAGGTTATCGCAAAATTGCAATAAATTTACTTGCGCGAGGAACAGCAGATGACAGAAATAAAAAAGGGAGCCTGCAGCGCGGAAAGCGCCATCGGCAAGATACATGAATTTGAGAAATTCGGTTCGATTCTGGGACTGGAGCGAATGACGGAGCTCCTTGAGATTCTCGGAAATCCTCAGGATGAACTAAAGGTGTTTCATGTTGCCGGAACCAACGGAAAAGGCTCCGTCTGCAAATACATTTACAGCGTATTACAGGAATGCGGGTATAAAGTGGGGCTTTATACTTCGCCTTTTCTGGAAGTTTTTAACGAGAGAATCGAGTTTGACGGAGAGTATATAAGCGACGAGGACTTGGCGGAGTATACGGAGCGGGTGCTTGCGGCGGTGAAGGAGATGACGGAGGCGGGAAAACAGTCCCCTACGGAATTTGAAGTGATTACGGCAATCGCTTTCCTGTACTTCGCGGAGAAAAAAGCCGATTTCGTGGTGCTGGAAGTGGGTCTTGGAGGCAGAGGGGATTCCACCAATGTCTGCAAGAAGCCGCTGATTTCCGTAATCACCTCGATTTCCTATGACCATACGGATCGCCTCGGCAATACCCTTGCGGAAATTGCCTCGGAAAAGGCGGGGATCATAAAGGACGGCTGCCCTGTGGTCACAAGCGCGGAGGCAGAGGAGGCACTGGCCGTCCTAAGGCGGACTGCGGCAGAACGGGGCTCAGACTACATGGAAACCCGCGACCTGCCTTGCCGCATCAAATCGGAAACCCTCGCCGGCTCATGCTTCGACCTTGAAATAGGTGGCAAGACCTTTGAAAACCTTGAAATCAGCATGATTGGCGAGCATCAGATTCGTAATGCCGCGGCGGCGGTATCGGCCCTGGTCAAAGTGGCCGATACCGGGGAAGCTGCGCTTCCCGCGCAGGCGCTCTGCCGCGGCCTCGCTGCCGCCAAGCAAATCGGCAGGTTTGAAATCATGTCCGGCCCGGGCCAAAAGCCCGTCTACATCATTGACGGAGCCCACAACCCGGATGGAGCCCGGGCCCTGCGAGAAGCCATGAACCGCTTCTGCAACGGCGCAAAAATTCTGATGATAACCGGGATGTTGGCAGACAAGGATACGGATCATATATTGGGCGAATTTTTGCAGATTACGAAGGACTTTGTGGTTACGGAGCCGGACAACCCCCGCAGGATGCCGAAAGAAAAGCTGAAATCGAAAATAGAGGCTCTGGGAGGCAATGTGATAGCGGCGCTCCCGCCTGCGGAAGCCTTTGAAATTGCCCGGGGAATCCGGGAAAAATACGATGTGATTCTCACCGCAGGCTCACTGTATCTCATCGGAGAAATCCGAGGTATAATCAGGAGGACAATATGAAATTTATTTTGCGTGCCACCGACGAATACGATAGACT
>CAVJCN010000070.1:0-7579 GCA_963647945.1 Absicoccus sp.
GGATGGATCATATCGATGCCATGGACGACCTAAAACAGGGTATCGGCCTTCGCTCCCTTGGGCACCTTGATCCGGCAATCGCATATTCAAACGAGGGCTTTGATATGTTCGAGGAGATGATAGGAGATATCAAGGAAGAAACCGTAAGATATTGCTTCGGAGTAACGGTGAACACCGGAACTCAGCGTAAGCAGATCATTTCCGGCGGCCAAAACAGAAAAGAAGATTTTGAAGATTCGGAAATGCGTGTGCGCAGAGGCCCGTCGGTAGGGGCAGGCGCGGGGCAGATGCCAAGCGCAGCGCCAAAGCCCGAGGATGCAAGAAAGCCTGAAACTTTCAGAAGAGAGCAGCCAAAGGTTGGCAGGAACGACCCGTGCCCTTGCGGAAGCGGCAAGAAGTACAAGAACTGCTGCATGAATAAGGAGCAGGAGCAGTAGGGAGCAATGGGAAAACTTTTTTCAGTGGTTAAAGACAAATGTTGAATCTTTTATAGGGCAATAGACAGGCAGCCGTGCAATATGATATCGCAGGCTGCCTGCTACTACTTTTTGGGGCTATTTCTCTCTAAGCGCCAGCAGCGACCAGACTGCAAATAGCAGGGACGATGCGAGGGCAAAGCAGTAGGGAAGATGCGTAAGAGCAAGATTTGCAAAGGCAGCTTTGCAGAGTGAAAGCAAAATCGGTGTCAGGAACTGCGCCAGATACAGAGAAGCCGAAAGCATGGGCATAACCGCCAGTGCTGCGGCTTTTCCTGCTTTTTGAGAGGCGGTGGAGATGATAAAAGGGATTCCAAGACCGTTGGCAAATCCAATGAAAACAGCTCCTACCAGAGCCCCTGCCCAGCCACCGATAAAGGCGAGAAATCCGTAGCCTATCGCAAACATCAGCGGAGCCACCAGCCGCGTATTGCTGCCTGCGGCTTTTTTGATGTGAACAAAGCTCAGACCGCCCAGAAATGCAACGATGTCCATGCCCGCCATGATGACGGAAATATAGCGCTGGGGAATGATGCCCTCCTTTGCGGTTTCCATAGCGAAATTGCAAGGGAAGATGAAGAAAGAAATCATCAAAAGAAGCATCGCTCCCACATAGGGGAAGAACTCTGCCAGGAGGAAATTTTTCTTTTTTGCCATGTCAGGCGCGGAATCTTCAATATCTTTGCCCTGCCCGGGAGCATCTTTGCTTGCAATTCGTTCGTTTGGCAGGAACATAAGGCATAGGACGACGCTGATAAGCCCCATCAGGTACACGAGGAAGCTGAGCCGCCAGCTGACCGTTGCCAAAAGTCCGGACAGAAGCGTTGCAACCGCGCCGCCCATCTGGTTCATGGCGGAAGAATAGCCCATGAGTCTGTCTTGTTTATCCTTAGTAAAGTAAAAGGTCAAAAGCCCTGTGGAAAGGGGCATGATGATTCCCACGCCGATCCCCACCAAGGCACGAAAGAAAAGCACGCAGTAAATATTATCGATGATTCCGGAAACCGCGCCTCCCGCAGTGTAGAGAAAAAGCCCAAACATCAGCAGGTTCCGGGCTCTGAACCTTACGGAGAGCTTCGGAAAAACAAGGCTTGTAAGCACGATAAAAAGAGCCGGAGTGCTGATAATCATCTGCACGAGAAGTTGGTTCGCCCCTGCGAAATGTTCTTTGATAATGCCGAGAGCCGGAGCCACGGCAGCCCCCGCCATAACGGTGAGCAGGGATAGGGAAAGAATGGCTGTGGCAAGATTCTTACGCCTGCCGGGCCTCCCTTGCTTAATTTGTCCTTGTTTCGTATTCATTTTGATACCTCTTTCTGAAATTTTGCAAAAAGAAAAAGCGCAAATCCGTTTGGACTTACGCTTTCGCTACACAACTTTTTAACGGAATTATTTTACCCCTTGAAACGCAAATTTGTCAAGCAAAATTTCTTTAAGGCGGAAATGATTCCTGGGTAAAAATTTCTTTAAGGCGGAAATGATTCCTCAGAGATGATTCCCGGGAGAAAATCTTGCAACTTGCGCAAAAGGCAATGTAATATAATGTAAATATCACATTTAGGAGGGGCGGAGATGGAAAACGATGACATTGGCGCAGCAGCTTGCTAACATTGGGAGCGAGTTCGGCAGAGCCGCAAAGCGGAAAGAAAAAGGCGATAAGGAAAAGGAGATGAGAGCCTTTGAAAGAGGGCTTGAACTCCTTGACTTGTCCATTCAGGACGCTCCTGCCAAGAAAACCGAGCATCCGGGGGTATTTAAGGAGCTGCTCAGGCTTAGGGAAGTTATGTGCGATTACTTTGTGGGTGATAATGAGTACAAAACCGACAGGGAATTTATTGAAAAATATTTTTATGACTTTGCGGTGTGCGCGAGGAAGTAGCAAAAAAGAGGCGTGTCGTTTCAGCGACGCGCCGGCAGAATGACAGATCCCAAGTACCTTAGATTTTAAACCTGTCGATGGAAATATAGGTAAATTCGATTTCGCTCTCTTTTAGGAACATCAGCATATAGATTGGCAGATAGGTTATCTTGCCGTTACATTCAACATTGGAATTGGAAAAGACCAGGGATTGATTGATGTGATAATTTTCGCTTTGCATTACCTGAGCCAACGCAGAATGTTTTTTGTAATCTTTCCCGCTTTTTATCTCAATCGGCAGAACCTCACCATCGTGTTCAATGACAAAATCAAGCTCACCAAATTTTTTGTTATTGTAATAATAGCATTTATATCCGTGAGCAATCAGTTCCTGAGCGGCAATGTTTTCATATACGGCACCTTTATTGATGTCAGCCTCTTGATTTACAATTTTCAGTTTAAGCCCCTTGCCGTAAAGTGTCGTGAGCATTCCTACATCGGACAGAAAGAGCTTGAACAGCGTGCTTTTCTGATTAAGTAAAAGGGGAAGCTTCGGCTCGGTTACATTGAACACGGGAAGGGCTACCCCTGCTTTCCACAACCAGGTGAAGCTGTCGTTCATTTTTTCAAAGCGCAAATTCTTTTCGATGTCTGCGATTTTAAAGCGCTTATTTTGCTCGTTCAGCTCCGCCGGAATCAATTCATAAATATTGGTTAGAAGAAGTTTCTTGTTTTCGGCTTCATACTGCGTAAAATCCAGCTTATACTGTTGTAAAATTGCTTCGTGTTCGTCCATTACCGCATCGATGTTTTCCGTTTGACGGTATTTTTCGACAGCGGCAGGCATTCCTCCGATAATCAGATACAGATGAAAAAGCTGCAACATTTTTTTATGAATCATTTCATCAACGGTTTCCTTGTTTTGGTATGCTTTTTTCAAGGCTTCAAAAGCCCCGTCGCTTATCTCGAAAAGCTGAAGGAACTCCTCGAAGTCAAGGGGATACATCTGAAGCGATTTCAAATACCCTACCGGGGCTGATTTTAAATTTACGATTTCTACTCCGAGCAATGAACCGCTGAGAATATAGCGATATCTTTTATCTTCGACGAGAAATTTTATTTTTGTTACAATCTCTTTGTATTTTTGAATTTCATCAAAAAACAGTATGGTTTTCCCGGGAATGATTTTTTTATCGCTGTACAAAGAAAGCTTGAGAATCAAATCGTCAACATCTGTTGCATCTTTTAGAATCCTAACAATGTCAGGTTCCCGAATCAGATTAAATTCCACATAGCTACAGCCTTTGGATTCCAAACAGTGGCGGATGATATAAGTTTTGCCCGACTGCCTTACTCCGTACAAAAGAAGCGCCCGTTCATCGTCGCGAATCCAGTCGTATATTTCTTTCTCAATTTTTCGTTTTAGCATCTGACTTCTCCCTTTAGTACATTTTCCAACCGTATTTCACATTGTTTTTGACATTTTTCCAACCGTATCTCATATTATTTTTGACACTTTTCCAACCAAATTATATGCCATTTTTGACACTTTTACAACTATTTTTTGAAAAAGTTGCACCAGTCAAGAAAAGTAGCGGCTTCGTGCCGATTCAGCGACACCGCATATCTACGACAAGCGGCTTCGTGCCGATTCAGCGATGCCTCGTATCTCCGACAGGGAAATTCTGTCCTTTAGAATGGCCGGATTCTGCCGCTTGCAATCATTACGACTGCGATTAAGGCAAGAAGGACAAGGGCGGCGGCAATGACGGCTTCGTAGGTACGGGCAAAGACCTTTTCGCCCTTTTCCCGCTTGCCCAGGGCGTAGACGATGATGCCCGGAGTGTAGAGGATGCTGGCGATGAAAGTCAAGGTAAGACCGGAGGAATAGAGCATCCACACGCCGTAAAGTGTTCCCACCAGCGCAAAGAACCGCGCCGCCGGCAGGGAGCCGCCTTTATCGCCCGCCCTTGAGAAGCCCTCCCCTCGCAGGGTGACTTTCAGGTAGTACAGGGCGCTGAGAAAATATGGAATCATAATCATGGTGGTGCTGAAAGTATAGAAAACCTGATAGGTAGAGGCGCTGAAATAAATCACGATCAGGAAAAGCTGCACCAGCCCATTGGTCAGATACAGAGAAAAGGAGGGGGAGCCGTTTTTGTTTGAAGAGGCGAAAGTGTTCATAAACACCCCTTGTTTTGCCGCGGAATAGGGACAGTCTGCGGCGAGGATCGTCCAGCCCAGCAGGGCTCCCGCCAGGGACAAAATCACCCCAACATTTACGATGGCGGCACCCGCAGGCCCGATTACCGCTGCCAAAATCCCAGCCATCTGGGGATTTTTCAGGGCGGCAAGCTCCTCGGTGGTCAGAACCCCCATGCTTAGGATCGCAACGAGGCCGTAAATTGCAAATATGCCGAGAAATCCGGTCAGGGAGGCTTTCCCCACATCCGAGGAACGCTTTGCCCGGGCGGAGAGAACCACGGCACCCTCCACCCCGATGAACGACCAGACCGTAGCCGAGGTGGTGGCTTTGATCTGATCGGCAACAGCCGGAGCGTTAGCCGTTTTTTCGCCCCAGAAATTATCCATAAAAATCTGCGGGTCAAAGGCTCTGAGGAAGATGATCGCAACGGCAAAGACCAGTATAGGAATCAGTTTGGCAATAGTCGTGACTACATTCAGTGCGGCGGCTTCCTGCACGCCCCGAAGGATCAGCAGGTTAAGCAGCCAGATAATCACCGAGGCACAGATAATCGAAAGGAGATTGTTGCCGTTTTCAAAAATCGGGAAGAAGTGCCCCAAAGCGCCGAAAAGCAGAGTGGTGTAGGACACATTGCACAGCAGGGCGCTGAGCCAGTAACCCCAGGCGGAGTTAAAGCCCACAAATTCCCCGAAGCCCTCCTTGGCGTAGCTGTAAATGCCGTTGGTGAGGTCGGGACGGATCTTGTTCAGCCCGAAGAAGCACATCATCAGACAGAACATTCCCACGCCGCAGATCCCCCAACCGATAAGCACGCTGCCGGTGTGGGCACCCAGAGCCGCCATGTCCCCCGCCGTAGTAAATATCCCTCCGCCGATGGTGGAGCCGATGATCATGGCGGTGAGCTTTGTAAAAGACAGGGAGCGGTCCAGTGAACGGCCCTCGCCCTGTGAAGTTGTTAGATTTGATTCCTTCATGAATTTTCCTCCTGAGAAAGCAAAGCGAAAAAAGTTTTGCTTTTTATTTTCTGTGCACTTTTGTCCTGTAATTATAAATTTCCCATTGACAAAACTGTACGAATGTATTATTGTATTAAATAGATAATACAGCTTTGATTTTGGCTAATATATGAATACCCATTGTGATTATAGTATAAACCGAAGATTGGAAATTTATAAGTGAAGAGGGAGGTGATCACATGGACAAAAATTTGCAGGAAAATACGCCGATTTATATGCAGATCATGAACACTGTCAGGGAGGCCATTGCCGCAGGGGAGCTTTCGGCAGGGGAGCGGGTGCCCTCTGTGCGGGAACTGGCAGGGGAATTTGAAGTGAATCCCAACACCATGCAGCGGGCGCTGAACGAATTGGAAAGAGAAGGGCTTTTGGTTTCGGAGCGAACCAGCGGGCGGTTTGTTACGAAGGACGCGGGGCTGATAGGAGAGCTTAAGAAGAGCATGGCGGCAGAGGCGGCGGACAAATTCAGAAGAGAGATGGAAGCGCTGGGATTCAGCAGGGAAGAGATGATGGATTTTTTTCTGAAAAGGTGTGAGTCTGCGGCGGAAAAGCAAGGGACGTATGAAAGGGTTGGATGACTATGGAAAGGGAATTAAAGCTGGTGAAAGAGCCTATCGTTGAAATAAAAAATCTGACGAAGGATTTTGATTCGGTGCGTGCGCTGGAAAATGTCAGCCTGGAAATTCCGGCGGGGCATATTATCGGCTTGCTGGGGCCTAACGGCAGCGGCAAGACCACGCTTCTGAAAATTCTGGCGGGCTTTTACGGGGAGTACGATGGGCAGGTTCTCATCAATGGGGAGAAACCCGGGGCAAAGACAAAGGCGCAGGTGGCGTATTTGCCTGACAAAAGCGGAATCCCTGCCGATATGCAGGTAGGGGATATGGTAAAAATCTACAAGACTTTTTTCGATGATTTTGACGAGGAAAAATGCAAAGACCTTTTGCAGCTGTTTGACATCAAAATGCAGCAAACCCCAAGTGAAATGTCAAAGGGCATGATCGACAAGCTGCAAATTTGCCTCGTGATGTCGCGGAAGGCAAGGCTTTACCTGCTTGACGAGCCTATTGGCGGCGTGGATGTAGAGGCGAGGGAGCATATTTTGGATTTGATTATCGAGAATTTTAATCCGAAAGGAACGATGCTAATTGTGACCCATTTGGTGCGGGATATCGAAAGGCTTTTCGACTCGGTGATCGTTTTGAAGCAGGGGAAGATAGAAATGTTTGCGGATTCGGATTCTCTGCGAAGCGAGTACGGAATGTCCCTTGAAGGGGCGCTGAAAGAGATTTACAGGGAATGATAAGGCGATAGGGGGTGGTAATATGCTGCGGGAAATTTGGAAGATTTTCAAGCTGAATCTAAGGCTTGCAAAGGAAGAAATTACGGCGATGTCCGCAATGATGGCAGGGGCGTGCATCTCGCTTTTTATGATAGGCTGTTTCGTCCCGGCGGTGATTTTGTGGTTTCCTTTGGTGGTAATAGCCATTTATACTCTTACAAAGGCGATCTTTCGCATCTTGGTTGACAATGAATATGGACAGGGGCAGCTCCTCATGAAGTCCTTGCCTTGCGCGGAGAAAAGCAGAAAAATCGCAAGGCTTCTTGCGGCAAGCAGCGTGCTGTTTGTGTGCTTTGTGGGGCTGGAGCTGAACCTACTTGGGGGCTACATGGGATTGCACAGCTATAGGCTGAGTGACGTTACGGGATTTCTGAAATGGTCATATTGCTGGAGCGGACTGAGGGTAAGCAGCGGTCAAATCTGGGCGGCGCTACTCGTAAAAATTTTCTTCTTTCTGCTGCTTTCCCTTTGCACGGCGGCGGTGTACGAATATGGGGTTACAAGGGTCCACGGCACAAAGGCGCGCGGAAAAAGCAGGAGGAAGATTTCTGAGGACTACAATTCGTATGATGCGGCGCTTTGGCTGCCGCCCCTTGTGCTGTGGGTCTTTGGGAGAGTGTTGCCCCTTTCCATAGGGAAGGAAACCTTTTCTTTCTTCTTTCCGGCAGTTCAGGCAGCGAT
>CAVJCN010000071.1:0-7531 GCA_963647945.1 Absicoccus sp.
GCATTCCTGCCTGGTGCTGGATTGCGCCGCTGATTCCGCAAGCGAAGTAGATTTCAGGCTTAACGGTTGTACCTGTCTGACCTACCTGGTGGGAGTGATCGATCCAGCCTGCGTCTACAGCAGCACGAGATGCGCCTACAACTCCGCCAACCTTGTCAGCGAACTGCTTCATAAGGTCGAAACCGGAAGCATCTCCAAGACCACGACCGCCGGAGCAGATGATCTTAGCGTCTGTAAGGGAAACTAATTCCTTAGCGGACTTAACGATATCCTTGATTTCGATTCTGATGTCGGAAGCCTTGATATTAGGTTTAACATTAACGATTTCGCCCTTAGCTCCAACTTCTCTTTCCTGTTTCTGCATAACGCCAGGACGAACTGTGGACATCTGCGGTCTTGTCTTAGGGCAGATGATGGTAGCCATAAGGTTACCGCCGAATGCCGGACGAGTCTGCTTGATTCCTGTGGACGGGTCGTTAGGGTCAAGTGTGGATGTATCTAATGTAGTGTTAGCCTTTGCGAACTCGATGTACTTGGAAACCTTAACATCAAGGTGAGTACAGTCAGCAGTAAGACCTGTATTGCATCTTGCTGCGATACGAGGTGCGAAGTCACGACCGATGTGAGTTGCTCCGTAAAGTACGATTTCAGGCTTGTATTCGTCGATTAACTGCTTCATAACCTTTGTGTAACCGTCGGTTGTGAAGTTTTCCAGTAACGGATCCTGAACCATGTAAACCTTTTCTGCACCGTATTCAAAGCATTCCTGTGCAAGGTGGTCGATATTGTTACCGATAAGAACTGCGCAGATCTGAGTGTCGTCGCTGATGTCCTTAGCCAGCTTTTTGCCTTCGCCCAGCAATTCGAGAGCTACATTCTGGATCTTGCCGTGTCTTTGTTCTGCAAATACCCAAATGTGCTTGTAAGCGGAAAGGTCAACCTTTTCAGCTTCCGGAGCGGCTTCGATAGCATCGAACTTACACTTTGCGATACAAGCGTTACAGTTTGTACATTTGCCTTCGTCTACGATTGCGAGTCTGTTCTCGATCTTAAGAGCGTCAAACGGGCAAGCCTTAGCGCAGAGGGAACAGCCTTTACATTTTTCATTTATAATTTTAATTGCCATTTTGTATTCCTCCTCCTAATTAGATAATGTGCTTACCCTTAAGCTGAATCAGTAAGTTCTTAGCCTGTTCGTTTTCAGAGTCGCCTGCTACAACCTGGCCGGGAGCCTTAGGAGCAGGTGTGAATGATCTGAATACATTTGTCGGGGAAGCCTCAAGACCTACTTTATTAAGGTCTACTTCGATATCCTTAGCGTTCCAGATCTTGATATCCTTTTCGCCAAAGATACCCTTCATGTTCATGTATCTAGGGTCGTTTAATTCCTTGATAGCAGTTAACATGCAAGGAGTTTTGATTGCAATAAGTTCATAACCGTCTTCAAGCTGTCTTTTAACGGTGATGTCCTTGAGATTGTCTTCGATCTTAAATTCTTCAACATATGTAACCTGTGGAAGATCTAATTTTTCTGCAATCTGCGGGCCTACCTGAGCGGTATCTCCGTCGATAGCCTGACGACCTGCAAAGATAAGGTCAGCAGGGCCGTTTTCTTTTTCCCATTTTTTGATTGCAGCTTCGAGAGTGTTGGAAGTTGCCCATGTGTCGGAACCGCCTACTGCTCTGTCGGAAATGAGAACGCCTTCGTCAGCACCCTTTGCGATACACTCGAAAAGGAGGTCTGTTGCCTGAGGAGGTCCCATTGAGATAACCGTTACGGTTACGTCTTTATATTTGTCTTTAATTTTTAATGCTTCTTCAAGAGCGTTGTTGTCATCGTGGTTAAGGATTGATGGAACACCGTCTCTGATTAATGTTCCTGTTTTAGGGTTAATCTTGATAACATTTGTATCAGGAACTTGCTTTGCGCATACGATAATCTTAAATGCCATTTGTTTCTCCTCCTACCTTATTTCTTGAAAGTCTTGCCGGCAATTACCATTCTCTGAACTTCGGAAGTACCTTCGTAGATTTCGGTAATCTTAGCGTCTCTCATCATTCTTTCAACCGGATAATCCTTGGTGTATCCGTAACCGCCGTGGTACTGTACGCACTTGGTTGTTACAGCCATTGCGGTTTCAGCGGCGTATAACTTAGCCATTGCAGCAGCTTCGCCGTATGGAAGGTGTTTGTCCTTCATGTCGGCAGCTCTGTAAACCAGAAGTCTTGCAGCTTCGATTCTTGTCTTAAGGTCAGCCATTTCAAACTGAAGAGCCTGGAACTGGGAAAGTTTCTTGCCGAACTGCTTTCTTGCCTGCATGTATTCAACGGTTACATCGAATGCTCCCTGTGCGATACCAAGAGCCTGGGAAGCGATACCGATACGACCGCCGTCAAGAGTGCTCATTGCAACCTTGAAACCGTCGCCAACCTGTCCGAGAAGTCTGTCTTCCGGAATTACGCAGTTCTGGAAAATAAGTTCTGTAGTGGAAGATGCGCAAATACCCATCTTGTCCTCTGTTTTACCGATGGAGAAACCTTCATCGCCTTTTTCTACGATGAATGCGGAAATTCCGTGGTTTCCTTTTTTCTTATCTGTCATAGCCATTACAACGAAGGTGTCTGCATATCCGCCGTTTGTGATGAATACCTTGGCTCCGTTGAGGATCCACTTGCCGTCTGCAAGTTCTGCTCTCGTCTGCTGTCCGGATGCGTCTGTACCTGCGTTAGGTTCAGTCAAGCCGAAAGCACCGAGTTTCTTGCCGGAAAGTAAGTCAGGAAGATATTTCATCTTCTGTTCTTCTGTACCGTAATTAAAGATTGGCCAGCAGCAAAGGGAAGTGTGAGCGGAAACGATAACGCTTGTGGAAGCGCATACTCTTGCTAACTCTTCTACAGTGATTGCATAGGAGATGTGATCTCCGCCTGCTCCGCCGTACTGTGTAGGGAATGGGATTCCCATCAAACCATACTTAGCCATTTTTTCTACTGTTTCAACAGGGAATCTGTGTTCCTTGTCGATGTCAGCAGCTAAAGGTTCAACTTCGTTAGTGGCAAATTCTCTTACCATTTTTCTTACGAATTCTTGTTCCTTCGTCAGTTGAAAGTTCATTTAAATGCCTCCTTAAATTATTAATAACGGCCTTCACTTTTTTGCAAAAGACAGAGGCCTGTTTTTAACTTGTTATCCCATGTTAAAAGCATAACAACATACATCATTATTAAAACACTTTTTTGACAATCTTGCAAGTATATTTTGCGATTTTTCGCGATTTTTCGCGGAAATATTCTTTTTTCATCGAATATATACAAAATCCATAAAAACTTGTCTAAAATCTCGACAAAAAACACAAAAATCATGCCATGATCCGACACAATTCTTTTAACGAAGCCTTTTCGATCCGACAAACCTGAACCTGGGATATACCCATTCTGCCTGCCACCTGCTGCTGGGTCATGTCCCTAAAGTAGCGCAGAACGATAACCTGCCGCTGCTTTGGCGTCAGCGCTTCGATTCCGGCCTTTAAATCGATTCTTGTAATATTTCCTGATTCGTTGTCCGTCCAAAGGTTTGCCTTGTCATATTCTTCAAAATTCTTCATAGCGTCCGCCGCCTGCAAAGCCTCCCATACCCGTTCCTTTGAAAGCCCCGTTTTTTCAGCAAGTTCGCTTATCTTCGGGGAGCGCCCCGTTGCAGCCATAAACTCACTCTCCGCCCTTCGCACTGCGAACGCGTCACCCTTAAGCCCTCGGCTGACCTTTATTGCGCCGCTGTCACGAATATGCGACCGGATTTCTCCCGCAATCATCGGTACGGCATAGGTGGAAAATGCAAATCCCCTTGACCGGTCAAACCTTTCCGCCGCCTTTATGAGCCCGATATATCCTATTTGGATGAGGTCTTCCAATTCCTCGCCGGAGGCGCGTGAAAACCTCAGCGCCACCGTTTTTACCAGGCCTCCGTGCTGCCTGACCAGCTCTTCCATATCAAATTTCATAATATGTATCCAGTTTTTTTATCATCGTTACGCAGGTGCCTTTTCCGGGCTTTGAGTCCACCTTTATTCTGTCCATGAAGCTTTCCATGACAGTAAATCCCATTCCGGATCTTTCCTCCCCCGTGTCCGTTGTAAACAGCGGCTCCATAGCCCGGGCGATATTCTCTATGCCCACGCCGCTGTCCCTGACCTTGATCATGAGGTTTTTTTCGCCGACGGTTCCAAATTCCATCTCTACGGAGTTATTGTGCCCGCTGTTTCCGCAATAGCCGTGAATCACCGCATTGCTGAAAGCCTCCGAAACCGCCGTTTTTATTTCTGTAAGTTCTTCCACCGTAGGGTCAAATTCCGCTGCGTAAGCGGCGGCAACGGCCCTTGCCAGCGCCAGATTTTCCAAATTTGCTTCAAACCGGGCTTTGAATACTTTTTCCATTACGAAACTTCCTTTCCTTTGAAATATGAAATTGCATCTTCCTTTGTGTCAAAATACTTCATGAGGGAGAAAATTCCCGCCATGTTTAATATGGTTTTGACCATCTCGGAGCATGAGGCGATGGCAACCTCTCCTGACTGACTTGTGAGCCTCCTGTATCTGCCAAGCACAACGCCGATTCCTGAGCTGTCCATGTATCTCACCTTAGAAAAATCCAGCACAAGAAAATTTGCGCCGTTTGCTGTTGCAGACTCATCTATCCCTGCCCTGATGCGCTCAGCCGCATGGTGGTCAAGTTCTCCGAGAAGTTCTACGATCAAAATGTTTTCCGAAATCCCGTATATCACTTCCAAAACAGTTCCTCCTCTACACGATTATTGAAGCCCCCGGCCTCATTTACAATTGCACGATTATTGAAGCCTCCTGCCTCATTTACAATTATATAGTCTGCCGGCCTGCTTGTCTTTAGGAGAGTGTGTCGAATTTGCACTAATTAAGTCGAGGAAATCTAAAAGGAGCATAAAAAACAGCCCTGCCGGCATGAGCTTCGGGCCGTTTTAAGTCTATTTGGAGTCTGTTTGGAATCTGCCGAGAATCCCCGGGATAATTTATTCATTTAACAGCGCGTGAATCCTTTCGTTCAGCATTTCCAGCGCCACTTCGTTGTAACCCCCTTCCGGAACGATTATGTCCGCAAATTTTTTGCTTGGCTCCACGAACTCTTCGTGCATGGGCTTGACCGTGCTGAGGTACTGGTTCACCACGGAATCCAGCGTCCTGCCTCTTTCGTTCACATCCCGAATGATTCGCCTTATGATCCTCACATCTGCGTCGGTATCTATGAACACCTTGATGTCAAACAGATCCCGGAGTTCTTTACACTCGAATATCAGTATGCCCTCAACGATTATGACCTTGGCGGGGTTCACCGTCACCGTTTCATCGATTCTGTTGTGTATTGTAAAATCATACACCGGTCTTTCGATGCTCTCTCCCCGGGCAAGCCTCCTGATATGCTCGATCATCAAATCCGTGTCAAAAGCATTTGGGTGGTCATAGTTAAGAAGTTTCCGTTCTTCAAAGGGAATGTCATTATGCTGCTTGTAATAAAAATCGTGGCTGATGATGGTGATTTTTTCGCTAAACTCTTCCTTGATTCTCTTTATCATCGTGCTTTTGCCGCAGCCTGTGCCCCCTGCGATGCCCATTACGATTACATTATCCGTCATAAAATTCCCTCCTACCGATTTTGCTCCGTCAAAGGTCTTGTATCTCTATCCTCGGCAAGAACCGATGCCCCCAGGTTGAGGGAGGCTTTTTCCAGTTCCTGAACGATGTTATTTATCTGCGTGAGTTTATCAGGGGAAATATCCTTTGAAACCGCCGTTTCCGCGCTGGCGATCACGGTGTCCAGCTCTCCCTTGATGGAGGAAAGTTTGCCCTTGAGCTTTTCGATATCTTCCTGATCCAGCGCCTCTCTGATAACATCTTCCCTGCTAAGGACTTCCCCTGTTTCAAGCTCGTACTCGGTGTTTCCGTTTACGACAATGGGTTCATATCCAAAGACCTCCTTTACCTTTGCGGCAAAATCGATCTTTGACCGGGTTTCCCCGTGAACCAGGAAAATGTGCTTCGGTTCCTTTTGGAAGCCCCCCAGCCAGTCCATGAGGCCCTTTTGGTCGGCATGTCCCGAAAATCCTTCCAGGTTATAGATTTCGGCACCCACCATAATCGGTTCTCCGAAAAGCTTGACCTCCTTTGCCCCCTCCACAAGCAGTCTGCCCAGAGTTCCCTCTGCCTGATAGCCCACGAAAACGATGCTGTTTCTGCTGTCCCAGAGATTGTGCTTCAGGTGATGGCGGATTCTTCCGGCTTCGCACATCCCGCTGGCGGAAATTATAATCTTAGGGGACTTGTCCTCATTTAGCATCTGTGAATCCGCGGTGTTTCTTGTGAATCTCAGGTTCGGAAAGTCAAGGGGGTGGTCGCCGCTTAAGATATATGACCGGGTTTCATCATCGAATACCTGCGCGTTTTTCTTGAAAACCTCCGTAGCCGTAGTTGCCATAGGGCTGTCAATGTACACATATATTTTCCCCAGAGTATCGGAATACTCCGGATGATGCTCGTAGAACATATTAAACTGGTAAATAAGCTCCTGGGTTCTTCCCACCGCGAAGGATGGAATGATCACGCTTCCGCCTCGTTTAATGGTTTTCAGGGTAATCTTTATAAGCTCATCGATACTGGTGGCGTTTTGCGGATGGAGCCTGTTCCCGTAGGTGGTTTCCATGATAACAAAATCGGCTTTTTTGATTTTTACCGGATCCCTCAAAATAGGTCTGTCAGGAACTCCTAAATCACCGGAGAATACGATTTTTGAAGTCGTACCCGCCTCCGTGACCCAAAGCTCCGTAATGGCAGAGCCCAGAATATGTCCCGCATCGTTAAATACGATTTTCATCTCCGGGTTAAGTTCTACAAGCTGGTCGTAAAGAATCGGCTTAACCAGCCTAAGAGCCCCTTCGGAGTCCTGAATTGTATAAAGAGGTTCCACCGGCGGCTTTCCGGTTCTGAGATTTTTCCTGGTCTGCCATTCCGCGTCCTTTTCGTGAATGTATGCGCTGTCCTTCAGCATAACTTCCAGAAGATCGGCGGTGGCGTCGGTGCAATAAATTGGGCCCTTAAACCCACGTTTTACAAGCAAAGGAAGCCTTCCGCAGTGGTCGATATGGGCATGGCTTAGGATCACGCATTCGATTTCGGCGGGGTTAAAGGGAAATGGCTCCTCGTTCATTCTGTTCATTTCCTTGCCCCCTTGGAATTGTCCGCAGTCCAAAAGGATTTTGTGGGTATCCGTGGATATCATGTGGCAGGAGCCGGTTACTCCCATGGAGGCCCCGCAAAATTTTACCTTCATTTTCTTTCACTCTCCTCTCCGTGAAAGTCCGAGCCTTCGGTTACATGCAAGTGATATTTGGAAGCAATTTTAAAGAGCCTCCAGCTCTCTTCTTCGCTGTGGCTTGGGTGATAACATTCCACCCCCTTAAGTCCCGCTTTTTTCAGCTCTTTGATGAGGGTCTCCATGTTTTCCCAAAAG
>CAVJCN010000072.1:0-7317 GCA_963647945.1 Absicoccus sp.
GTCCCGTCCGTTGCGGCTGCCACCGTCACGGCCGCCGTTTCGGTCATTTCTATCTCTGAAGTTTCTTCCGGATTCAAATCTTCCGGATTCAAATCTTCCGGATTCGCCTCTCTGTTCCCGTCTTTCCCGGACAGGCTTTGGCCCATCGTTCTTTTGCTCTGTTGCTTTAGGTGCGGCTTCTCTCGGTTCCGCCTGCTTCGGTGCGGTTGCCTTTTCCTCCGCCGACTTCGGTTCTGCCTTCGGTGCCGCAGTTTTCGGTTCCTCTGGTTTTGTCGCTTCTGCCTTCGGCGCAGCCGCTTTTGGAGCTTTCGCCGCAGGGGCTTCGGCTTTTACATTCTCGGTTTTCGGCGATTCGGCTTTCGCAGTTTCGGTTTTCTCTTCTTCTGCTTTTGCTGCTGCCGCCTCAGCCTGCGCCGCTTTTATTTCCTCGCTCTTTGCCGCCTCAATTTCTGCCGTTTCCGCCTTTGTCATAGGCTTTCCCATTGGTTTTGCCATAGGCTTTCCCATTGGCGGACGATTTCTCGTTTCCAGTTCTTTATTTACAACCGGTTTCCCCATCGGCGGCCGTGCCTGAGGTCTGTCCTGCTGTGTCTGTCTTGTCTGCGGATGTTTGTTTGCGCCAAGGGTTCTCACCTGAGCCATGCTTGCCGCCTTTACTGTTCCTCTCGGTTGTTCATCCTTTTGGCCGTCAGCCTTTTTAGGGGCTGCTTTGATAATCGTGGTTTCCTGTGCATTGTTTTCTTTTGCCATTAGAACACCTCCTCTTCTAACGATTGTCTATCAATCTCACTTATAATTGCATTTGCTAAATTCTTATCGGCAATGCCGAAAATTCCTTTACCCTCTGTCCCTGTTGCGTGGGATAAATCTTCTATCGTCCCATACAGCCTGTAGGGTGTGCCGTACTGATTCGCGGCTTTTATCATCTTTTCCTTTGAATTGTCCGAAAGGTCACCGGCAAGAACCAAAAGTTTGAGCTTACCCTTTTCCAGCATGAAAACGCAGGTGTTATAGCCTGTGGAAAGGTTTCTCGCTCTTGCCGCAAAGCCCAGATAGCTTTCTATTTTGCTTCGTTTCACCTTGCTGCCTCGATCTCGCTTCTCAGCCTTTCTTTTGCCTCGTCGCTCACGGGCTTTTTCAGCGCCCGTTCAAAGGCTTTTCTTTTCACAGCCTTGTCAAAGCACTCGGAACTTCCCTTGCAGATATAAATGCCTCGTCCCTTGGCTCTGCCGGTAGGGTCTGCCGTCATTTCGCCTTCGTAGATTGCGATTCTGGTCAAATCATTTTTGTCCTTTGATTCCATGCATCCCACGCATTTTCTCATGGGAACCTTTCTTTCTTTCAATATTATTCCTCCGTTTCGATGAGTTCCGGTTCCTCCGCGGTTTCCACGCTTGCCGCTTCCGCTTCATCGATGAGTTCCGGTTCCTCCATGGCTTCAGCCTCGTCGACGATTTCGATGAAGTCCGCCTCTTCTTCCATGCTTGCCTCGTACTGGCTGTGGCTCTTGATGTCAATTTTCCAGCCGCTGACTCTTGCCGCCAGTCTTACATTCTGACCTTCTTTGCCGATTGCCAGGGAAAGCTGGTAGTCCGGAACCACCACGATCGCCGATTTTTCTTCCGGGTCCGGAATGATTACCTTTTCAACCTTTGACGGGCTGAGGACATTTGCAATCAGTGTTTCCGGATTTTCGCTCCAGGTTATGATGTCTATCTTTTCTCCGTGAAGTTCGTCTACGATTGCCTGTACTCTGTTTCCTCTGGTTCCTACGCAAGCCCCCACCGGGTCGACATTTTCATATTCGGTGTAAACCGCCATTTTGGTTCTGGAACCCGCTTCTCTTGCGATTCCTTTGATTTCCACGGTGCCGTCCTCGATTTCCGGAACTTCCAGCTCGAAGAGTCTTTTCACAAGGCCCGGATGGGATCTGGAAAGGAACACCTGTGGCCCTTTGTTGCTCTTTCTCACGTCCATGATGTAGACCTTGAGCCTGTCGTTGATCTTATAATGTTCTCCCGGCACCTGTTCGTTAGGGGAAAGGATGCCTTCCGTGTTTCCCACATTGATGAAAAGGGTTTCGTTGCTTATCCGCTGCACCGTGCCTGTCAGGATTTCCCCTTGGCGGGTGATAAAGTTGTCATAAACCATTCCGCGCTCTGCTTCTCTGATTCTCTGGACAACCACCTGCTTTGCGGTCTGGGCTGCGATCCTGCCGAAATCTCTCGGAGTTACCTGGTATTCCACCACATCTCCCACTTCGTAGCGAGGGTCGATTTCCATGGCTTCTTCCAGAGTGATCTGGGTGAAGTCGTCCTCAAAGTCCTCCTCCGCCACAACATCCATTCTCATGTAGACATTGATATCTCCGGTTTCTTCGTTGATGTCAACCCGCACATTCTGTGATGTTCCGTAGTTTTTCTTGTATGCGGACACAAGAGCGGATTCGATGGCTTCAAGCAAAATCTCTTTGGATATGCGTTTTTCTTTTTCCAAATCTTCTATAGCCCGGATAAATTCCTTATTCATTTCCTGTATTACCTCCTTAAAATATTACGGCAAGTTTCGTCTTTGCAACCTGCTCTCTTGGAAATTCAATTCTGTTATCTTTTTCATCGGTAATGATAATTTTTTCGTTTTCCATGCCCACAAGCCTGCCTTGGTAGGTTTTCTTTCCCTCCAGCGCCTTATACAGGCTGATATCCACGATTTCTCCTGCAAAGCGGGCAAAGTCTTTTTCCTTCAAAAGCACCCTGTCCATCCCCGGAGAGGACACTTCGAGATAGTAATTTTGCTCTATGGGGTCAAGCCTGTCAAGCTCTGCGCTTAGGAATCTGCTGACTTTCTCGCAGTCGTCTGTTGAAACATATTGGGAAAGTGTAGGCGCTTTTTCGGCGGTTTCGGCGGCTGCTGCGCCATTTGTGGTTTCTTCCGCGGCTGCCGCGGCATTTTCGGCTGCCTTTGCGGCTTCTGCCGTTTCCGCCGTCTTGTCGATATATACTCGCAGGAACCAGTCCCTGCCCTCCTTTACGAACTCGCAGTTATAAAGCTCAAGGCCGTTCTGGGCAAGGAAGTCCTCGCTGATTTCTTCAATTATATCTGTAATTTTTTTCTTTGACACTGTCAAGCCTCCAAACAAAATTGAAAGAGTGGGCGAAAACCCACTCTTCTAGTCTTACCTTATTGAATCGTGCAAAAATATGATAGCACAAACGGCTGCGGATTGCAAGTATTTTATCCGGAATTTCGTTAATTTCGTTCAAGAGTTCGAGCATTTCGTTGAAGCTTCAGGATATTTGTCAAATAAATGCAGCCATATACAGCGGCAAGGTAATGATTCCTTCCTCGCTTACCCCTATGTTACCGTCGATAAATTTATATCCCCAGGGAATTTCTTTATGCTTTTTCATAATTGATTTCAGGGAGTTTGCCTTAGCATTTCCGCTTTTTACTTCGATCGGAATCACCTCGCCGTCCTTTTGGATGATTATGTCTATCTCCCTTTTGGTTGTTTCGTTTTTATAAAAATACAGCCGGTATCCTTTCTTGTACAGGGCATCCGCCACAGCGCATTCAAAGATTCCACCCTTTGTGTTTCCCGATAAAGTATTTTCTGCGATGTGCTGCTTTAGCGAAAAATCTTTCATTGCCATAAGGAGCGATAAGTCCGTCGTGTACGCCCTGAAAAAGTCCTCCCTCGCATAGTCCTCCAAATCGAATTTGATGTCTGTCACTCGCTTGCACAAATGTACCATGTCCCCGCGAAGCAGCCACTCGATACTGGAAAAATACTTTTGCGCCCTGCCGCCATGCTCGATTTCTTTATATTGAAATTTGTGATTTTCTTTGTCAAGCAGTTGTTTTGCAAGGGAAAGGTAGCATTTCTCCGCTTTCACCTTTTCTTCAGCCGTTGCATAATGCGCAATATCGTATTGGTATCCCTGCAAAAGGCTCCGCTGAATCCTGTCAACCTCTCTGAAATCCTTTGTATCCACATATTTTTGCACAGCCTCCGGCATCCCGCCGATTGCAATATACTGTCTGTAGTAGCTCATCATTTGAGCGTGAATCCCCTCCGGCAGCGGCTCTTTTGAGTCCAGATGGCTGCAAAGGCTTGCTATCATATCTTCGGAAATTCCCATTCCCCAAAGGAACTCTTCAAAATCGACGCCGTACATTCTCAGATAGTCCACATACCCCACCGGATAAGAGGATGCCCGTTTATAGTCGATGCCAAGAAGGGAGCCCGAGGCAATCACATCGAATCGGTTGTCTATCGCCCAGAATTTAAGGGAAGTTATGGCTTCTCTACACTCCTGGATCTCATCAAGAAAAATCAGAGTCTTCCCCGGAACAATTTTCTTTTCCGGAAAGCGAAATCGCATGGCAAGAACCATATTGTCCACTGTAAGATCGCCGGAAAAAATTTCGGCCGCAGAGGGAAGCTGCTTAAAATTGATTTCCAGGAGTTCTTCGTAATTTTCTTCTGCAAATCGTTCTATTGTATAGGTTTTTCCTATTTGCCTGGCACCTTGAATGATAAGGCATTTTTTGTTTTTCGTATTGCACCAATTTTTAATAAGCCCGGTCGCTTTTCTTTTTAACATACGCACCTCCGACTTGCAATGTTTGAAACTGTATCAACATTTTAGAATGCGAAAATGTATTGTGTATCAACATTTTGGAATGTTAAAATGTATTGCTTATCAACATTTTAGAGAATTATATCATTTTTCGTCCTCGGCATCAAGTGCAAAAAATCTAAAATCCCTCTTTGGGTCACGCAAAAGAGGGATTGTAAGTATTTTATTCCAATTTGTTCAGTTCGTCGAAAATTTTCTGCATTCTGCGGTCGAGGGTCGCGCTGACCTCTGCGCATGCCTTTAGTTCTATATCAATTTTTGATGAAATATCCTTGTTTTGTTTGTATCTCAGGTTGTGTTCCAGGCTCGCCCAAAAATCCATGGCAACGGTACGGATTTGAACCTCCACCGGAACTTCTTCCTCTCCGTCCAATAGGTACACCGGCACCGAGATTACAAGGTGCAGGCTGCGATAGCCGTTGGGCTTGGGGTTCTTTATGTAGTCCTTTTCGGTGAGCAGGGTTATGTCGTTTTGCGAGGTGAGCATTTCGGCAACCGCATAGACATCGTCGATAAAGTTACAGACCACCCTTATGCCTGCGATGTCGAAAATATTTTCTCTGGCGGATTCGATGGAAACCTCTTTTTTGAGGCGTTCCAGCTTTTCTTCGATGCTCTCCGGCACCTTTAGCCTGCGCTCCATGTGGTGAATCGGGTTGTAGTCGTGGCGAACGGCGAAATCTTCGCTCAAAATTTCGATTTTCGTCCTGACTTCCTTGATCGCCGCTCTGTAGGCGTGGCGAAAAGCCTCAAATCCCATCTGATTTTGCAAGTGTTCGATATGTTCGTTGCTCAATCTCGTAATCCCCTTTCGTAAAGCATATTTTAATACGTGGTCGCAAATGGTGCCCCGGCTTGCGGCAATCGGCGGTGGCGCTGTGTAATGAGTGCCGAGCTTGGACTCAATGGCCGCAAATTCCGTGCCAAGGCTGGTTGTGAACGCCGCGGTTGCGGTCGCAAATTGCGTGCCAAGACGAACGGCGACGCACCGCCACGATGGTTTTTGTTGTAGTTTTTGGTCGCAAGTTCCGGGCCAAGTGTTGTCCGTGTGTTCGCCGCAAAACTCGTGTCAAGCAGCGGGTTACAAATGCCGTGGCTGCGGCCGCAAATTCTGTGCCAAGCGCCGAGTGCAAGTTAATCTGCGTGGGCTTTGGTCGCAAAACTCGTGCCAAGTGTGCAATTGATACTCGTATAATTGACAGAACCATTATACCGCAGCCCCAAGCGGCCAAGCTGTGATTCAATGGTTCTTTCCGCTCGGCAACGCCGCAAGTATCAATCGCTGCCGCGATTGATATGCATATAATTGACAGAACCATTATACCTCATTATAATGTAAAAAGAAAGGCTTTCGGTGTTAATATGGCGAATAATATTTCAGACAGAGTTCAACTTGGAAAAACGGATATATGGGTAAGTCCTGTGGGATTCGGTGTGCTGCCTATGGGCCCGGGTCAGCTGGCGCTTCCCGTGGAGGAAGGCGCGAAGCTGATTTGTTATGCCCTGAAAAAAGGCATAAATTTTATCGACACCGCGCAGTATTACAAGACTTACCCATATATCCGCCGAGCGTTGGAAATGCTGGGTGAGCGCGTTGGGGCGGGCGATGCCGGCGCAGCGCCGGCAGGCGCAAGTCCGGCGGAGTTTGGCGGCGGGCCTGCGGATTCGGGTTTTGTAAAGGCGAGGCCCGGGGCAAACTCCGGGCGCGGAAGCGATGTTCCAAACGCGCACATCGCCCGTGCGCCCATGACCTTCTCGCACACCATCGGTGCTGCCCCGCGCCGCCCGATTATTTCTTCAAAGACCTTAGCAACGGACTACAAAGGCGCATATTCAGCGATATTGGAGGAATGTAAAGTTCTGGGAGTGCCATATATCGACATTTTTCTTCTGCACGAAGTCAGGACGGGTCAGTTCGCCATGCGCCAAGGCGCATGGCGCGCCCTGATGGATGCCAAGGCCGAAGGCCTTGTGCGCGCCATCGGGGCCTCCACCCACCATGTTGATGTGGTGGAGGAACTGACCCTTGTGCCGGAATGCGATATAATCTTTCCGCTGCTCAACTATGCCGGCATGGGTATCCGCCGCGGCAGCGAAGCTGCCTCCTGCGCCGCCATGGCTTCCGCGATAGCGGAAGCCCGGGGCGCAGGCAAGGGCATCTATACTATGAAAGCCCTTGGCGGCGGAAACCTTGCTGCGCACTACCGCAAGGCACTCGACTATGTCTTTTCTCAGCCCGGTATAGACTCCGTAATGCTTGGCTTTGGATGTCACAGGGATATTGATGATATTGCAGCCTACCTTGACGGCTCGATGCCAGCGGATTATACCCCCGATGTATCGGCAAAACGCGTTAGGATCAATCAAGAAGACTGCGAGGGCTGCGGAACCTGCCTGGCAACCTGCCACAGTGCGGCCATCGCCTATAATACCGCCGGTCTTGCCGAAATTGACCAGACAAAATGCATCACTTGCGGCTACTGCGCACAGGCATGCCCGGTTCGTGCGATTATAATGTACTAGTAGCCCTCGCAGCCCTTATCACCCCTCAGCTGCTGAAACCTCCGGCATAGAAAATTGGCTTTTTCTGAGTATTCTTTCAAAAAAGCCAATTTTTCTTACTCTTTTCCCCTAAACTGTAAAAATATTCGGTAGATTTTGTCCGAAATTGGAC
>CAVJCN010000072.1:7327-7516 GCA_963647945.1 Absicoccus sp.
CCAAAAAAATGTACCAAAAACAACGAAAAAATTGGCTATTTCCCGCGGAAAAGCGACAAAAAGCCAATTCTCAAAATTAAACTGTTTTAAACTGTACCCCGGAGGGTAGACAAAATGAGCAAAGGGTTATACCCAAAAAAGAATGCTCAATCCCAAGAGAAATCAGCCGTTATTCCTAAAAGAATGCTC
>CAVJCN010000073.1:0-7510 GCA_963647945.1 Absicoccus sp.
AAATTCTGGCAACCGCATCGGAATCCTCGGTCACCGCGTGTACATCGGTGGTGGCACCGCCCACATCTATGGTCATTACATCGCCGATACAGTCATAAAGCAGCTTGGTGCACTCCATAACTGCTCCCGGAGTAGGGATAATCGGCCCGTTTACCATGTCCCGCACATGTTCCATGCCCGGTGCCTTCGTGATATTATCTTCAAAGGCATCCTGAATGACTTTGCGGCAAGGCTCAACATTCAGCGTGTCGATTTTCGGGTAAACATTGTCTACCAGGTAAAGTCTTTGGCCGCTTTCCTCATCAAAAATCAGCTTCATTTCCTCTTGGTTCTCGATGTTTCCGGCATAAACCACTGGGGTCGTCAGCCCCATGTTTCGGATCATTTCCGCGTTGTAAATTGCGGTGTCTCTTTCGCCGTAATCCACGCCTCCCGCGATCAAAATGAGGTTCGGGTTGATTTCTTTTATCTTTGCAAGGTCGCTTCTTCTCAGCCTGCCCACCGTGATATTGTGAATGATTCCGCCTGCGCCAAGCGCCGCCTCTCTTGCCGCCTTTGCCGTCATGTCGTATACCAGCCCGTGAACAGTCATTTTCAGCCCTCCCGCCGCCGATGAGGTTGCAAGCATTTCGTCATATTCGAGGCTATCGATGCCCATTTTCTTGCAAAGGTCGTCAATGGCACCCTGAAGCCCTATACGGACATCGCCTTCAAGCACCGAAGTGGGTGCCTGCCCCTGTGCCCAGAACACCGGATTATCGCCGTCTAAATCCTTGAATGCGTTTACCACCGTAGTGGTGGAGCCGATTTCCGCAACTAAAACATCTACTCTCATTTTGTCTTCCTTTCTGCTTGCTTTCCCTATTTTTACCTGTTTTGCCTGTTCTTGCCTACTTCTTGTCTGGTTTTGCTTATTTTCTCCATTTTTGTCTGTGTTTGACTGTTTTATACCTCTATAATAGTCTATTTCTAATCACACTTTCAATCTCCGCGATGTTCAGCGTTCCGTCTGCGCCGTCATAGCTGACGATTAAATTTTTCCACGGCACAATTCCCACGCTCTCATAAAGGTTCATCTTCCATTTATGATGCTTCATATATTCTTCGTTCTCGGGCATTCCGCAGTGTTCCCAATAAAACTGCTCTCCCGTCCGCTTGTTCCTCGGCATAAAATCCGGTGCAGCCTTATATGCCCCGATTTCCAGCAGTTGCTCATACCGAAATGGCACTTCGTACTTGTAAAATGCTTCCGAAATCGCAAGCTCCGACTTTGACCGCACCAAAAGCCCTCTGCTGGTGGTGTGGATCTTTTTCAAGCAGATAAATTTCCCTTTGCAAATAGCATCTTCTAAGCAGTCCTTTTAATGTGGCTCCGTCCTCTTCTATAAGTTTTCGCTTTCTTCTTCCGTCGGGCATTCTTTGAAAGTGAAAATACCAATCCGCTTTGTTGCGTATCTCATGAACAAGACTCCCCTCAGGCAATGTTGTAAGCTCCTTTTGGCTTTTTGATGAAATATCTCGAATATAGCCAAAAAAATCGCGCTTTTTGGTACATAAAATTGGCTTATTTTTTATAAATCGCTCAAAAAGCCAAAATCTTCCTTTTCTTGGGTTTTTCTCATGCTGTTTTAGGTTCGTAGGTTGTAAAAATTGGCTTTTGGGATTCGATACTATGTATTATACAACTATTTCCAACTTTTTACAACTACCTATTTGCATTTTTTGGGTTTTTTGTATCTTGTTGTCAAACTTGGGTCTGGCCCTGTGCATGGCAGCGGCCCATAGCCGTGTATAAATGCCCGATGCGCAGCATATATGCATATGCATGTCGGGTGGCCGTCCATATATGCATATATATAAGTAGGGGTCGGGCCACAGCCCGACCCCCTCAATTGTTTTGAAATGGCCATTTTCGGCGACTCTCCGCGCCGAAAATGTTCCTCCAACTAATCCTGTTTCAGGTCTTCCGGTCTGAATCCGTGAGGAACTTCGCCCCGTCTTCTCTGTCTTTCCTGGGCAAGGAATGTTGCAACATCGATGCCGTGGGAGTTTCTGCCGAAGCCCATGTCGATACCTGTCTTGACAGCCTCTTCAGGAATAACCTGGGTGCCGCCTGCGCAGATGATAACCTTGTCACGGATACCCTTTTCTACGCAGAGCTCGTGGATTCTCTTCATGTTCTTGTAGTGAACATTGTCGTGGGAAATGATGGTGGAGGCGAGGATTGCCTGAGCGTTTTCCTCGATACAAGCGTCAACCATCTTTTCAACCGGTACGGAAGTTCCGAGGTAAACGCACTCGATACCCCACTTTTCGATGCCGCCGTGCTTGATGTTGATGATTTCGCGCATACCTACGGAGTGCTCGTCATCGCCTACGGTGCCGCAAACAACCTTCATGTGTTCGTGTCCCTCAAACTCTTCGTAGAGTTCCTTGTCGCTCATTACATATGGCTCCGGTGGTACTACCAGGGTCTTAAGGTCGATGTCGAAGTCAACTCTGCCCTTAAGCTCGATTCTGGTACCTTCGGCTTCCTGCATAACTTCTGCGGAGATAACCTCAGGGTCAACAAGGCCGAGTTTTCTGCCCAGTTCAACCGCCGCCGCCTCTGCAACTCTCTTGTTTGCAGGGAGCATCATGGTGAGCATGATAACTCTGTCGCCGCACCACTCAACTTCCGGAGTGAGCCATTCGCCGGTTCTGTACTTAGCAACTTTTTCAAGTCTTCTATCTACGCAGTCTTCTTCGTCAAGCTCATCGATGAATACGATCTTGCTTCTGTCCTCGAAGGTGCATCCGCCGATAAGAGCAGCCGGATCCGCAGGATCTCCGCCGTACTGCTGAACATTATTATAGCCGTAGTGAGCGGTTACAGGAGCCATGTAGTCCTCATCTCTTTCAAAAATGAAGCCTGCGCCGAAGCCACCGTCAATCTTACGGGCGATACCGTCGCCGTTTCTTTCAGGATATTTCCCTGAGTCTACGAAGAAGCCTTCCTGAACAGCGTTGAAATATCCGCCTACTTCCAGGATTTCTTCTACATATAATACGGCTCTTTCTTTGAGATCTCTTGCAGTTTCTCTGAGCGGGCCGTCTTTTTTCAGTTCAACCATTTCCATCAAACCGTCTAAACCAATCAAAGTCTGCTTTGCGGTGTCGGTTGCCTCGATGTTGTAGATATGCCACGGAACATTTCTTCCTTCGTCCGGTGTGATGGTGGACTGGATATCTGCGCTGGTCAGCTTTGAAATAAACATATTCATTACATGGGTTACCGTAGCTTCACGAGCGGAGGACTGGATGTACTTGGTGTTCATCTGAGCTCTCATCTTGTATCTTCCGCAGAAATCTCTCAGAGCTACCGCATACGGCAAGTCCATATACATACAAGGTGCAGGTGTTGCAGTCGGCGGAACCGTTGAAAGTGAAATATTTTCAGGCTTGATGCCGACTCTTTCCGAGAAGTACGAATTTATTGCGTGCTGAACGATAAGTTCAGGCATTACCTTCCAAGCATCCCTTGCGGTGGCGTTGGCATTGTGGGCACCGTCTATCTGGAGCATTCCCGACCAAGCCATAATTTTCTTGGATTCGCAAGCGTCTACGAAGGATCTTACCATGTTAACATCTCTGTAAAGTACATTGTACTGCGGGTCTTGGTGCGCGCCGTTGATACCCTCTTCGGCGAACATTACCGCGATATCAGGGCCTGCAACGCCGGAGATGTAGGAATGGTAGTTTATCGGACGACCAACTTCATCCTCGATAAGGTCGATAGCCTTTCTCTGAGCTCTGACCTGCTTACGGGTGATAGGAACACCGCCGATACCCTGTGGAGTGCCTTCCATAAGGCCATCGATGTGGGACTGACCCATGTGTCTGATAACCATCAGGTGGTCAGCGCCGTGCCATGCTGCCATTCTCATTCTTCTGATATCGTCCTCGAATCTGCCGGAAGCGATTTCAGTGGTAATGGTCTGCATCGGCTGTGGGTCGATGTTTTCCAGGAATTTTGCCGGCGGAAGAGGAACGGAGTTTTTCAGGCTCTTTGAAATTTCGTGATATTCAAACTGTCCGAGATGCTGGTCTTCCGCTCTTTCTCTCCAGACCCATTCACGCCTTCTCGGTTCGTATTTATCAAGGTCTTTAAGTAATTCAACTATATCGAGTTTTTCGTTTGGTTTCAAAATCATCTTACTTACCTCCCTTGAATGCTGCAACTACCTTATCCCAGCCTTCGCCCTTTGCCAGTTTGATGGAGGCATCGCGGATAGAGATGTTTTCTATTTTCGATAACTTATATACGCAGTGTCCCGCGCCTTTGCCCATGAGGCCGTGATCCATGCAGTGGTTTACGATAGGCATACAATCCAGGGATGATACGCCCATTCTCAGGAGTACCGCACGCTCAACCGACGGTGTGGTGTTTTTGTAGCCAAGCTCCAGGAGCGGTTCATCAACCTTTGCAATCAATTCCCAGAATCGATTATAAAGTTCTTCGTCAGTAAGATTTGCAAGATGCTGTCTTCTTACCGCAAAATCGTCTTCTCTTTTCATCCTTCTTAATTTCCTTTCATTTAATTGCGAATTTTAATTGTGAGTTTTAATTGCGAAATGATAAGCGGGGGGCGGGCGGAGCAAAATCTGCCTGCCCTTCCGCGTTTATGGTAAATAGCTTACAGCAATCCCTCTGCCTCAAGAGTAGCCTTTACGAAACCAATGTCCGTCTTTGTTTCAACAGCCAAAAATTCAAGATCCGCGTCTGTCGGTTTTACGCCTGCTTTCTTTACTGCCTTCTTAATTAGCGATTTTCTGAAGTGATCGATGTCTGCGATCTTGTGCTTGATGAGGCCCGGATTTGCCGGCAAGATCAGGTTTGTGCCCGGTTTATCCTCTGCCGGATCGCCGAATCTGATTTCGATGCCGTTATCCCTTGCAAAGTCAAGCTGCGGCTGAATATGCTTGCCTGCGCCTGTGTATTCCGTTTCCGAAACGACTACGACGGCATCTTCCGGAAGCTCCTGTGCATAGGAGAAAGCAGCTGCCAGTGCAGTGTTTCCCGCAGGGCCTCTTTCGATGCCTTCGAGGTTTGCAAGCATTTCCGTCATATACATAACTTCGCCCTGGGTGGTGGTGATGTATTTGTCCATGTATCTCAGCGGACGAGCTGCCGAACGAGGTACATCGGAGTGGTCCGGGTCTGTAGCGTAAGGAACGCCGAATCCCGTGTGACCGGTGGTGCAGGACTTCTTATTGAAGTCTGTGTCGGAAGCCATGGAAAGTCCCGTAAGGTCGATGGAAGCCGCAACGACTTCTGCCTTGCAACCTGCCTTTTGCAGACCGCGGGCGGTACCTGTTACCATGCCGCCTCCTGCTGTGGTGCAAACAACTACATCCGGGTCTTTTCCCAGTTTTTCTCTGCACTGGGTTGCGATTTCATATCCCAGAGTTTCTATGCCTGCAATGCCGAATGGCGAATACAAGGAAGCGTTGAAATATCCTGTATCTTCCAAAATTGACAGGAAAGAATAGAAGAGTTCAGGGCCTACCGTAAGCTGTACGACTTCTGCTCCCAGAGCCTCGCACTTTCTCGCCTTTTCAACGATTTCAGGTTGTCCTACGCCCTGTGAATCATAGCACTCCTGAACGATGATGCAGTTGAGTCCCTGCATAGCCGCCTGGGAAGCAACGGCAGCGCCGTAGTTTCCGGAGGTAGCAGCCATAACGCCCTTGTAGCCCAGCTTCTTTGCGTGAGCAACAGCGCAGGCTGCCCGTCTGTCCTTGAAGGAGCCGGAAGCGTTGCAGGATTCGTCCTTTGCGAAGATTCTTGCGCCGTAACCCGGTTTCGCGTATTTGCGAGCCAGCTTTGTAATATTTCTCAGCTCCAGCAGCGGTGTGTTTCCTACGCCGTGGAGTCCTTGGATTCTCTCGATTTCGTCCAAGGTATAGCCCGTGGATTTCATCAAAGCGTCATAGTCAAATGAAATCGGGGATGTTTCAAATTCCGAATAGTCAAGTCCCAGCGCGTCTTTCTGAATTTCGTTGGATCTTCCCATTACGGATTGATAGTCTTTTGCCAATGCCATTATTCTTCACCTCCGAAATTCATGATCTCTCTGAGCTGGCGGTCGATTTCGATAATTTCAGGTACGAATTTGCCGTAGCTGTGAGTGTAGTAAGGTGCTTCGTCAATCAAAGTACCTTTTTCCAAGCGTCCAACCGCAGTTTTTACCGTAACTTCGTCACCGATAGTTGCGGACTCGTCCTGCAGAAAGCCCTTTGTCCATTGCTGAAGGTCGCATTTTTTGGTATCGTCAGGTAATTTTGCAGTTCTTTCTTCTGCTTTTAAAACGATGCTGTGGATGCGAACCCAATCACCTTTTTTTGCCATTTTAGTTCTCCTTAATTATATTATTTGTCGCCGAGCGGCAATGCCGACTTGCCACTTTAGTGGCATATGTCGAAGATTCGCCTCTAATTTTCGAGCAAGGCCGAGGAAATTATATCGAATCTTCCTTGCGGCAACGCCGCCTCGCCGCATCAGCGGCATATAAATCGAAAATTCCCTACTTCACGATTTTCTTATCTTCGTCAATTAAATCTCTGAAATCGCCCATGATTGCATGAGGAACAGGAATGTCGATCATAGTCTTGAGTCCAGGAGCCGCGTTGATGCAGTGCGGGATGCAGTTCATGATCATAGCCATAGTTCCGATGCCGCCTTCGATTTCCGGAGTGTTTACCATGTTTACCGGAGGAACGGAGTCGAGGATTACATAGTCGCCGGTGTGAACGCCAACCTGTTCAGGCTCGATCTGCTGCGGGTGATCCATGTCGATCTTTCTTTCGCCGTCAATGTTTACCCAGCCTTTCATTGCAACGCCTGCAACCTGTCCTGCTGCTGCGAAGCCGTAAGGGGATTTTCTGTCAACATCTGTTACGATCGGTTCCATGTCCTGACCGAAGTCGTCCCATTTCCAGCCAAGAGCATCACAGATCATCATTGTGGATTCGGCAAACCCAACATGGCCTGCCATGGTTCCGTTGGCTTTTCTTTCGTTGAACTCTTCAACGGAGATGCCGATGCCCTGTTCTTCCATTACGGCAGGGCCGAACGGTGACAGGGAGTTAACTCTTCTTGAAGTTACATGGTTAACTTCTTCGCAAGCCGCTGTCCAAAGGATTACAAGAAGATCCATGATGAGGCCCGGGTTGATGCCCGTACCCATTACGGAAACGCCGTTCTTCTTTGCTATTTCGTCCAGCTTCTTTGCAAGTTCAGGTTCCTGAGCCTGCGGATAAGCCATCTCTTCTGCGGAAGTAATTACATTCATTCCTCTTTCCATTACGAAAACTAATTTATCATATACATCTTTTGTGAAAGAATTTGTGCAAACAACTACGATGTCAGCTACGCCCGGTTTGATAACTTCTTCGGCAGTTCCAACGATAACATCTTCTCTGTCGCCCTTTACGATTCCCGGAACTACATCGTAGAGGCTCTTGCCGA
>CAVJCN010000074.1:0-7479 GCA_963647945.1 Absicoccus sp.
CTGCCATCGCTTTTGGCTTTTTAAAAATATTTTTTACAATTAAGGAAAAAGCGGAAGGAGACCCGGCTCTTTTCGAGCAGTTCCCACACGAAAAGCCAATAGTGGAAAGGGAATCGGCTTTTTTTCAAACAGCTCCTCTTTCAATCGGCCCCCGCGAAAAGCCAATAGCGGTAATTTGCCGGTAATATCGTAAGGTACAGTAAGCGTCAAATGTAAATGTCAAACCATGCGCACACATACTCACATAGGGTTTGACGCTTACTGAAAATTTATGAAAGCACATTACAAAGCCCCGCCGATTCTCATTTCGGCGGGGCCCTTTATTTCATTTTAGAAAGGTCAATCCTATGCTTCTACTGCCGCTTCGGCTTTTGCTTCCGCTGCCGGAGCAGGAGCAGCCGCCTGAGCAGGTTTTCTCTTGGCTCTCATGTTGTTGATAGCCCCTGTAGGACATTCTTTCGCGCAAAGTCCGCAGTTCTTGCACTTTTCCGGATCGATGAAAGCATGGTTGTTCTCAACTGTGATAGCTTCGAACTTACATACCTTCACGCACTTACCGCAAGCGATGCAGCCGTTGGAACAAGCCTTGCGAGTCGCAGCACCCTTGTCTTCGGATTTACACTGAACCACAACCTTGTTCTTCGCCGGAGCAATTCTGATAACATGCTTCGGACAAGCACTTGCGCAAGCTCCGCAGCCTGTGCAGAGTTCTCTTGCCACAACCGCAACGCCGTCACAAATCTTGATCGCATCGAAGTTACAAGCTCTGGTGCAGTCCCCAAGTCCAAGACAGCCGTATTTGCACTGGTTCATTCCGCCGTAAAGGGTGGAAGCCGCCGAGCAAGTGGTAAGTCCCTGATATTGCAGGAGAGATTTTACCGCCTGGGAATTTCCGTTACACATTACGGTAGCAACCTGCGGTTCTGCCGAACCCGCTTCCATGCCCAGGATTGCAGCCAGTGCCGCGGCGCAGTCGGCTCCGCCTACCGGACATTTGTTCGGGCCTACGCCCTCAGGGTCTGCAGCCAGCGCCGCAGCGTAGTCATCGCAGCCTGCGAATCCGCATCCTCCGCAGTTTGCCCCCGGAAGCTGTTCTCTGAGGTTCGTAACCGTTTCGTCAACAGGTACGAAGAATACCTTTGCCGCGATGGTAAGAATGATAGCGAAAACCAGTCCCATTGCAACGACCAGTAATACCGGTGTCATAATTTCATTCATCTTCTTCGCCTCCTTCTTATACCAAACCGCCGAATCCCATGAATGCAAGGGAAAGGAATGCGGCCGTAGTCATAGTGATCGGCACTCCCTGGAACGGTGCCGGAATGTCGTTGTTGCCCTCAAGCTTGCTTCTCATACCGGAGAAGATAATCATAGCAAGAAGGAAGCCAACTCCTGCGCCGAAGGAGTTTACCAAAGCTAACGGGTAGTTATATCCTGCGTCGATGTTGTTGATACATACACCCAGTACCGCGCAGTTTGTGGTGATCAGCGGAAGATATACACCCAGTGCCTTGTGCAGGGACGGGATGAATTTCTTGAGTACCATTTCTACGAACTGTACCAGCGCAGCAATGATGAGGATGAATACGATGGTCTGCAAATATGCAATGTTCCAATCGTTCAAAATCTGCATGATCGGCCATGTTGCAGCGGTTGCCAGTACCATTACGAAGATAACCGCAACGCCCATGCCTACCGCCGAGTCTAATTTCTTGGATACGCCCAGGAAAGGACAGATACCAAGGAATTGAGCCAGTACATAGTTGTTTACCAAAATCATAGCGATTAAAATGCTAACCCACTGTGCCATTATGCCTCAACTCCTTTCTTTTCAATCTTGATTCCGTCTAATTCCTCAAGACATTTTTCCTGATTACACATGCTTGCAAGCGCGCAGCCCTGACAGCCGAAGTCTCTCGGGGTCTTACCCTTGGAAGCAAGGATTTTGTTTACAACTGCGATAGCGCAGGCATAAACGAAGAATCCGCCCGGAGCCAGCGCGATGATGAGCATCGGGTGTTCCGAAATGAACGGGATTGCTACGGTCAGCTTTGCTACCAATTCTTCCGAACCAAGGAAGAAACCGGAGAAAATAGTTCCGTTGCCGATGATTTCTCTTACCGCGCCGATGCAGGTAAGGGAAAGGGTGAAACCAATACCCATTCCTACGCCGTCTAACGCTGAATCCAGAACGCCGTTTTTGTTGGCGAACATTTCGGCTCTTCCGAGGATGATACAGTTAACTACAATCAACGGCAGGAACACGCCCAGCGAATTGTAAAGGGGTTCTGCAAACGCCTGTACGATGAACTGTACCAGTGTTACGAATCCTGCAATCAGTACGATGTAGCACGGGATTCTTACTTTGTCCGGGATAACCTTTGCCAGCAGCGAAATTGCGATATTGGAGCAAATCAGCACTGCTGTTGCGGCAATCCCCATACCCATACCGTTGAATGCCGAGGAGGTTGTCGCAAGGGTCGGACAAGTTCCCAGAAGCAATACAAGGTTCGGGTTTTCTTTAATTATGCCCTTAGTAAGGACTGCTAATCTATTTGCTTTTTCATTCATTAGTTAGCACCTCCTACCTGTTCAAACTGCTTGAGTGCCGCGCATACTCCCTGGTATACGGCATTCGTGGAAATAGTAGCGCCGCTTACATATTTCACATCGGAATCGCCCTTTACATTGTCAGCAAATGCCAGCGTGGTGCGGGTGCGACCCTCGTACTGCGTAACAAACTCGCCCTCGTGAGCCTTTGTGCCAAGACCCTTTGTATCGCTGTGTGCGGTTACCTTTACTCCGGTGATTGCACCGGTGGCATCGATTCCTACCATCTCTGTAAGCAACCCGCCGAAGGATTTTGATTCAACTGTAACTACTATTCCGCCATCATTTGCCTTATAACATTCGGACACATATATTTTGCCCGGGTCTATCTCAACCAGGTCTTTGGCATCACATGGCTCGAAAGACTCTGCTGTAGGAAGAAGTTCTTGCCTGGTTTCTATAGCCGCATTTTCGGTGTTCTGTGCAATAATCGGCGAAGTGATGGAGTTTACATAAGCCAGCGCAAATGTGATTACAAGGCAAATTGCCACTAAAACAACGCTCGGCTGGATATATTCTTTAAATGTATTACTTTTCATTTTTCTTAGCACCTCCATACATTCTCTTCTGGAAGAAGCTGTCGATAAGCGGTGTCAGGCAGTTCATCAGCAGGATCGAGAAGGATACGCCTTCCGGATACTGACCGAAAAGTCTGATGAGCATGGTGATAACGCCGCATCCGATACCGAATACAACTTTTCCCGCAGGTAATAACGGAGAGGTTACATAGTCTGTAGCCATGAAGATCGCGCCCAGCATTACGCCGCCTGCAAGGATGTGGAAAATTGCCATTTGAAGGGCATCTCCCTCGCCGGTTACACCGTAATAGATAAGAGCGAACACGAATACAGTTCCGATGAAGCAGCACGGGATAATCGGGCTGATGATCTTTTTCCAAACAAGGAAAAGTCCGCCGATGATAAGTGCGATTGCACTGACTTCACCCATGGAGCCGCCTACATAACCCAGGAAAAGTTCCATATTTGATGGAAGCGTTCCGCCGCCCTCTGAGAGGATTCCCAGCGGTGTAGCTCCTGTAACAACATCTGCGGTCTGATTCATCTTCGGCAGCGGCCATGTGGTCATTTCCGTTGCAAAGGAGATAAACAGAACGATTCTTGCGGTGATTGCAGGGTTTACCACATTCTTGCCGATTCCGCCGAAAAGCTGCTTAACTATGATGATAGCTACGAAACAGCCGATAATTGCAATCCAGTACGGAAGGCTCGACGGAACATTGAAGGCGATCAAGGTTCCCGTAAGGGCTGCGCTGAGGTCGCAAACCGTCTGTTTTCTCTTCATGAGCGTGTTCCATGCCCATTCAAAGAACATCGAGGCTGCGATGCAAACGGCGGTAAGAGTAAGCACTCTAAGGCCGAAAACATATGTACTTGCGATTAAAGAAGGTACCAATGCCAGGAGAACCATGAGCATTGTCTTCTGTGTATCCATTGCTGTCACGATATGAGGAGAAGCGGATACGACTAAGTTATTATAATATTTCTTATCCATTAGATTCCTGCCTCCTTCAGTACCGTTTTACCTAAAGTGTTAATGAATCCCAAAGGTCTGTGAGCCGGGCAGATGTATGAGCAGGAACCGCAGTTCATGCACTGCATTACCTTAAGATCTTTGAGTGCCTGAGCATCTCTTGCTTCGTAAGCCTTTGCCAGCGCCGTAGGAATGAGCTTGAACGGGCAAGCCTGGTGGCATCTGCCGCAGTTAATACAAGCAGTTTCTTCCTTTACGAGGCTCTGGGCTCCGGAGAATGCAAGGATCGCGTTATTGCTCTTTACCATAGGAACGGCATCGGAATAGATCGCTCTACCCATCATAGGGCCGCCCATAAGGATTTTCTTCGGTTCTGCTTTGTAGCCGCCGCAAAATTCGATTACATCATGCACGGAAGTTCCGATTGGTGCGATAACATTCTTCGGCTGGGCAACAGCATCGCCGTCAACGGTTACTCTCTTGGTGGTGAGAGGGAGTCCGGTCTTGAAATATTGGCCTACGAAAGCTACGGTAGTAACATTGTCAAGGATAACGCCCATGTCAGCCGGCAAAACCCCTGCGTCCATTGTCTTTCCGGTGATTTCGTATACCAACACTCGCTCTGCTCCCTTTGGATATCTTGCCTGGAGCTTGAAGGTTTCGATGTTTGTGATTCCCCGCTCTGCAATCTTCTTGTTGAGAAGTTCGATGGCATCCGGCTTATTTTCTTCGATTGCGATGTAGCCCTTGTCAAGTCCGATATACTTCATGATAAGCAGGCATCCGTCCAGAAGCTCGTCCGGATTTTCCAGCATCAATCTGTGGTCAGATGTGATGAAAGGTTCGCATTCCGCCGCGTTTACGATGAGTGCGTGAACGTCATCGATGTTCTTCGGATTAAATTTGATGTGGGTCGGGAAAGAAGCTCCGCCAAGACCAACCAGTCCGGATTCTCTTACAGCTTTTACGAATTCTGCTAAATCCTTTGGCTCTGCGGGAACTTTTACTTCCTCTGATAATTCTTGTTTCTTGTCTGTTTCGATTACAACCAGCGTTTCAAATCCGCCGGCTGCATTTCTCTGCTCCTCGATGGCGGTAACCGTACCGGATACGCCGGAGTGGATAGGCGCACTTACGAAAGCGTCCGTATCGCCGATCTTCTGGCCGACTTTTACATAGTCGCCCTTTGCAACCAGCGGTTTACAAGGCGCTCCGATATGCTGAGACATAGAAATCTTTACAACATCCGGTGTAGGCATTATTTCGGTAGCGCACCCGGCAGTGTGCTTATAATGACTCACATGAATGCTTTGTAAATGCTTTTGACTCATTGTGTGAGACCTTCCTTTCTAAATTTTATACAAAATCATACGAAATATATTATACTACAACAAAACACAAAAAGCACTAAGAAATTTTTGTTCTCAGCGCTTTAAAACACATTTTTAACAAAGTTTTGTCGAAGATTCGGCGATTCTCTGTCGAAAAGGCAACATAAAAACTCCGCAAAGCCCTGCTTTCGCCCTGCGGAGTGTCTGTTGTATTATCTGAACTCTTTTTCTTCTATCCAGTGATTTGTTCTGCCCTTGTCGCCAAGTACAAACTGCGCAGCGGCGTTTCTGCTTTGAAAAAGAATTTCTCTGTTTGTTCTTTGATGTTCGTCTATGTATGATTTGCATTTTTCTTCTGTTGAAGATGAGAAACTCCCCTTGAACAATATGAAAACTCCCGTGAAGCTACACTCGCACAATATATATTTTTGTGCCAGTGTAAAGTGTGCCAGTGCAACACTGTCATATTTCTATCACACCCCCCTATGATGTTTTGTCAAGTATTCAAAGCAAAAGGAAGAAATAAAAAGAAGCGGTCAAAGCCAAGAGAAAACAATTCCCAATTCTGCGGACACATACAATACGCAAGTCCGGTCTTGACTCTATATCATTTTAATGATATAATACAAGCAGACGATATTTTATAACTTACAGTAAGCAGACAGGAGGCAGATATGATACTTTATCACGGCTCGCAACAAATTGTGGAAACGCCGATTTATGGCGCAGGAAAGCCGACCAATGATTACGGGCAAGGATTCTATTGCACGGAATCTCTTGAGCTGGCAAAGGAGTGGGCTTGTCCGGTTCAAAGGGACGGATATGCCAGTAAGTACGAGCTTGATACTTCCGTCCTTTCCATTCTGAACCTAAACGGCGGTGATTATCATATTCTGAACTGGTTAGCACTGCTGCTGAAAAACCGTTCCTTCGACATCAGCAAAAACAAGGAACTTGCGCTTCGGGGAAAAGCCTTCGTTATCGAGCATTTCCTTCCTAATATCAGCGATTATGACATCGTTGTCGGTTATCGGGCTGACGATAGGTATTTTGCCTTTGCAAAAGATTTCATCGATGGGGGAATTTCTGTTCGGCAGCTTTCCCATGCCATGAAGTTTGGCGAGTTAGGCGACCAAGTTGTGCTGATGAGCGAAAAGGCATTCGGCAATATCCGTTTTCTCGGCTATGAAACCGCGGACAGCAGCATCTATTATGCGAAGCGAAGCGAAAGAGAAACTCGCGCAAAGGAGTCTTTTGCCGCAATGCACGAAGAAAATATAAATCTTGATGAGGATATCTTTATACTTGATATTATCAGAGGGCAGGTGAGTGATGATGACCCACGCTTACGATGAAAGCATCGTCGGATATGCCATGGAGAATCTCGGCACGGCGCTGGATTATTCCGTAAACGGGCTTGGCATAGATGGGCAGGAGTTTTTGAATCTTTTCCTTTCAACCGGAGTTGCCTCTGAGTTTGGCAACGGAAATCCTCGCTATGTGACAGGCAGGAGCGGCAGGGAAATGGCTGACGATGTGTTTCAAATTTGCGGAAAATCAACGGTCAAAATCAGCGGCGAGTATCACGGCGACTATACCGCGGAATATTGGTGCGGCTGGATTCTCGCATATTACCAATGGTTTTCCGGGATTTCCTTCAAGAAAATCGTTCCTGTTGTGGACTTTCAAAGGCTCATGAATTTATATGGGGTTTTGCACGAGGCGGATATTACCAAGGCTGCCTCCATCATAGACGACATCCTTCGTTCGGAGTCGTTTTTGGCGAGGATGAGGCGAAGCCGCAAGATGTCGCAGTCCGAACTTGCTAAAGCTTCCGGTGTTTCCCTCAGGTCAATTCAGCTCTACGAGCAAAGGAAAAACGACATAAACAAAGCGCAATATAATAACCTAAAGGCTATATCAAAATCCCTTCGCTGCAATATAGAGGATATTTTAGAATAAATTTTTATTTTCCGACGCAGACCATTCCCTCCGCTGTAATTCCGATGACCTTTTCTCCTGCCAGCCGTCTTGCTTTCACATAATC
>CAVJCN010000075.1:0-1314 GCA_963647945.1 Absicoccus sp.
CTATATTGGTTCCCAGCAGGGAATGATCATAGGCTACAGACTGTATAACCGGTTAGGTTTAACAACTCAGATAAGTAAGCAAGTCCAAATTTTATCATCCGCCTTGGACGGTAATCAGAAATCGATTGGAAATATCCGTATAGCCGGCTGTAATCTGCCCTTTTCCGCTAAAACAGTTGCCGTTATCGAAACAATGGAAGTGCTCCAGAATTACAGACAAATAGAAGATATAAACAAAGCTGCGCTAGCCTCATATATGGAGAGCTTTGCAGCCGCATATTCCGACGGCGATTGCATTTTAATATTAAAAAGCAAAAGATACAAGAAATCTACCATCGCGTTTCTCGCAAGTTTTCTTGATTATCACGGAATAAAAAACTCATTGCATCATTTTTTATCGTCACTTTCAAACTATAAAATACCGAGTATGGAGGAATTTTATGAACCTGCACGAGCATAGAGAAGATTTTGAGCAGCTCATCGCCATTACAGCAAACTACATTGGGATTCCGCAAACCGCCGTCCGGCGCGACTATTATATTGTCAAACTGCTGCAAAACCTGCAAAACAGTACCTACGCAAATTCCTGCGTTTTCAAAGGCGGTACCTCTTTGAGCAAATGTTATCCCGGTTCCATCAATCGTTTTTCGGAGGACATTGATCTGACTTTTGTTTCCCCGGAAGCTATGAGTGATAAGCAATATGATAAAACTTTAAAACGAGTTGAAAGTGCAATTGTTACAGGTTTTAATTGGGAAAAAATCAATGCTGAGCGTAATGCCCGAAACAAGAGTTCCTATGTTTGGTCGCAAGACGAGGAACGCGATAGTTGCAAGGTGAAGATAGAGATAGGTTCAAGCGTCATTCCCGAGCCATTTTCAATGAAAGAAATGAAAACATATATTCAGGAGTACTTAGATGCATCGGGTATGCATCAGGCTTCCTTGGAATTTGGATTAGATTCGGTCACAGTCAACACTCTGGACATTACAAGGACTTTCTTAGACAAGGTTTTAGCCGTAAAAAGGCACGCGATATGCGGCACACTTGTAAATAAGGTTAGGCATATATATGATGTCACCATGCTCATCAATCGCGATGACATACAGGCTTTTTTGTCAGATGCGGATAATCTTAAAGAACTTTTGCAGCTTACAAAAGCTAACGATAGCTTCTATCTTCAAAAACGAAACATTTCAAAAGATTTTAATCCTCTTTCCGCGTATTGCTTCGAGGACTGGAGTCAGTACTTTAATGATGACATCAAGAAGCGATACGAAACATTGCACAAGGATCTGCTTTACACGGATAAAA
>CAVJCN010000075.1:1345-7446 GCA_963647945.1 Absicoccus sp.
CTTTTACGCTCTGCCCCAATATTAAGGTGCAGGGCGATATTTCCAATCACTCTTAGGCGATTATGCGGCCAAGGGGGAAATTACATCATTCCCATGCCGCCCATGCCCGGAGCGCCGCCGCCCATTGCTACAGGCGGAGCAGGTTCCTTGATGTCTACGATGCCTGCTTCTGTGGTAAGGAGCATTGCCGATGCGGAGGCCGCATTTTGAAGGGCGCTTCTTGTAACCTTTGCAGGGTCAACAATACCCGCAGAAATCATGTCTACATATTCTTCCGTTGCTGCATTAAGACCAACGCCTACGCCGGATTTCTTAACTTCCGCAACAACTACGCTTCCTTCAAGTCCTGCGTTCTCTGCGATCTGTCTTACAGGCTCTTCCAGAGCGCGCTTGATGATGGCTGCGCCTGTCTTTACATCGCCTGCAAGGGTGTCAACATAAGCCGCTACTGCCGGAATGGTATTTACCAGTGCAACGCCGCCACCGGATACGATACCCTCTTCAACCGCAGCCTTTGTAGCGTTGAGAGCGTCTTCGATTCTCAGCTTTCTTTCCTTTAATTCGGTTTCGGTAGCCGCGCCGACCTTGATAACCGCAACGCCGCCCGCCAGTTTAGCCAGTCTTTCCTGTAATTTTTCCTTGTCAAAGTCGGAAGTGGATTCCTCGATCTGGAGTTTGAGGCTTGCGATTCTTGCCTTAACATCTTCGGAAGCGCCGCCTCCGGATACGATGACCGTATTTTCCTTGTCAACCTTTACGGTTGCCGCAGTTCCCAGCATATCAACGGTAACTTCATTTAATTCATATCCCAGATCCGTTGCAATGACGGTGCCCCCTGTGAGGATAGCGATGTCTTCAAGCATTGCTTTTCTTCTTTCGCCGTAGCCCGGAGCTTTAACCGCAACAACATCGATTACACCTCTCAGCTTATTTACTACGAGGGTCGCCAGAGCTTCGCCTTCAACATCCTCTGCGATTATGAGAAGCTTGCGTCCCTGCTTCATGATCTGTTCAAGAAGCGGAACAAGTTCCTGGATATTTGTGATCTTCTTGTCTGTAATCAGGATATATGGATTTTCCATAACGGCTTCCATCTTCTCTGCGTCGGAAACCATGTATGCCGACAGATAGCCTCTGTCAAACTGCATTCCTTCAACCACATCGAGAGTAGTTCCCAGGCTCTTTGACTCTTCAACGGTGATTACACCGTCTTTGCCGACCTTTTCCATAGCCTCTGCAATGAGGTTTCCGATATTTTCGTCCGCCGCGGAAACCGCCGCAACCTGGGCGATAGACTCTTTTGTTTCAACCGGCTTTGCGATCTTGCCGATTTCTTCAACGGCTACATCAACAGCGCCCTGAATACCCTTTTTCAGTTCCATAGGGTTTGCGCCTGCCGCAACATTCTTGAAGCCTTCCTTAACGATGATCTGCGCAAGGAGAGTCGCCGTAGTGGTTCCGTCCCCGGCAACATCGTTTGTCTTTGAAGCAACTTCCTTAACAACCTGTGCTCCCATGTTTTCCGTAGCGTCCTCAAGCTCGATTTCTCTTGCGATGGTAACGCCGTCATTTGTGATAAGCGGTGAGCCGAAGCTCTTGCTGATCAGCACATTGCGACCCTTCGGTCCCAGTGTGATTTTGACTGTATCCGCTAATTTATCAACGCCTGCCTGAAGTTTGCGTCTTGCGTCTTCTCCGTAAAAAATATCTTTTGCCATTTCTAAGCACCCCTTTCAATTATTCAACAACCGCCAAGATATCGTCCTGACGCATAATCGTGTATTCTTCGCCCTGGTATTTGATCTCGGTTCCGCCGTATCTGCTGAAAACCACCTTGTCGCCGGCTTTCACTTCCATGGTAACGTCCTTGGTTCCCGGGCCTACAGCCACAACCTCTGCCATCTGCGGCTTTTCTTTCGCTGCACTGGTAAGAATGAGCCCCCCTTGGGTCTTTTCCTCTGCTTCCAATTTTTTGATGACTACTCTGTCACCTAAAGGTTTAATTCCAAACATTTATCATTACCTCCATTCAGTAGCTTACTTTTTTCTTAGCACTCTTTATCTCTGAGTGCTAACATAATTCTATTATAGCAATATCCCCTAAATTGTCAATACTTTTTACAGGGTTTTATGTGTGAAGTTTTTGTGAACTGTTTTCGCCTTGTTTTTCCCTTATTTTTCAAGGCCCCGTATGTAATAAAACAGGTATTGCTGGGCAATTCCCCCGTATTCGCCGAAGTTTTCCTTTGCGTACAGGCTCATGCCCTTCACATCTTTTTCCTCCATACCGTAAAGTCTATGCATTACCCGTCGCATCCATACATCAATCGGGAAAGCGTCCAAAAATCCCAGCCCGAACAGTGCCACGCAGCTTGCCACCTTTGGCCCCACCCCGGGATATGCCCGCAGTGCTTCCTCCGCCTCTTCAAAGCAGCCGCAGCTGGCGAGTCTTGCCTCCACCGCGTCTACCCCGCCATTTTCCAGCACCTTTCCTGCGGTCTTTATGAGATATGGTGCTCTGTATCCCAGCCTGCAAATGGCAAGGTCTTTTTCCGAAAGCTCCGCAAGCCTTTCAGCCTTCGGCAGCGAATAGTAGCTTTTTCCCCGGTACTCGCAAATTTTCTCGCCGAAATTTTCCGCAAGGCTTTCTATGCAGCCTTTGATCCTGGGAATATTATTGTTTTGGGAAATGATGAAAGAAAGCAGACTCTCCCAAAATTCCTGCCTCAGGATTCGTATTCCGTAACCGTATTCCGCCGCTTTTTGTATCTGCTCCCCCGAAAGTTCCGTCTTGATCTTTCCGTAATCCCGCTCAAGATCCAGGTAGCCTCGCCATTTTTTATCGAAATCCTCCGCCGAGCAGTTGTCGATGATGAGGGTTTTCTCCTCGGTTCCGCCCGCCGTGATTTTGCCCGCCTCGGTTTCGCCCGCCGTGATTCCGCCTTTTGCGCTTTCTCCCGCGCCGCCCTCTTTGTCCTCGTTGTCCGCCGGCTCAAGGCGCATATTTACCGCAGAACCCATCGCCACGCCGGTATAGCTTCCGTCGGCTTCCTTTTCCCAGCGGAAACACTGCCCGCAGTCGAATATATGGTCGAGGTCAAAATCCTTTATCCCGGTTTCTATATGTTGCACTTCAGTCGATCCCCCTTACTTCGATATCTATGACAGAAACATTAAATGCCGTCATTTTTTCCACGATTTCCTTTATTTCTTCCTGTATTTCCGCCACCGATTCCCACAATGCAAATCCGTGTTTCATTCTGAGAACCACAAAAAGCTCATAGGCCTCGGGTTTGGCACTGTGACCTACATATATTACTCTTCCCGCAGCCGGGTGTTTTTCGGCTATGCAGGCGATAATGTCGTCTATGACCCTCTCGGCAATCAGATATTGCCCCATATAGCTGTATGTGGGCCGTACAACCGTGCGCTCTCCCTCCGGTTGTTCTTTGCCCCGGAAAAATCTCAGGGGATCCATGAAGTACCCTGCAAAATTCCGTTTAAGCTGCAATGACGGAACGGGGATTACATGTTTACCCAGCTGTTCCCGCTGTTGGCGCGCCTTACAGCGTTCGGAAAGAGTGGTTATATCTTCTATTTTTATGCGCCTTGGGCTTCCCGCAGGCGGCTTTTCAAGCCCAAGCCTGTCAATAATCCTGTCCACCATGCCCTCGCTGGTTCCAAGAACAAGGATCGAAGCGGGGTTTGCCTTTTTTATCGCTTTTTTTACACTTTCCGCCTGTTCATCGTTAAGAAACAGCGCAACCTTCACCGCTCCGATTTTTGTGCTTGCCCTTTTTGCCGAGGAGCCTGCAAGGACGGTATTTTGATAGATGAAAAGGCCATCGTCTATAATAGCGTCGATGTTCTCTTTTCTGCACAAATCCATAGCGTGAAAGCTCTTTCCCGTTCCACTTTTTCCCACCAAAGTATATACTTGCATTTTTCTTTCCTAACTTTTCTAACTTTTCTTTATTTTTTCATCAGTTCTCATCAGTTTTTGCTCAAAAATCAATTTTTTTCTACTTTACTATTATACCTCATTCTGTTATAATTGTCTGCGTAAAGATATATCTTTTTAATAGGAGGAACAACAATGGCTTATAAAATTACAGATGCTTGCATCGCTTGCGGTGCTTGCGCAGCAGAATGTCCTGTAGAGGCAATTGCAGAAGGCGACATCTATGTAATCGACGCTGACAAGTGCATCGACTGCGGTTCTTGCGCAGACGCTTGCCCGGTAGATGCTCCGGTAGAAGGCTAAACACTACATAAAAAATAACCGGTCACTTGGCCGGTTGTTTTTTATTCATTATTCAATTCGCGCCGCAGAGCCGATTCCTTTATCGCCCTATTCTCGCTCCTTTATTCGATTCCCTATTCGGTTCTCTATTCCGCGTCCTGCATATAGTAAGTAAGGGCATGCAAGCTGTCGCTTACATGAACATTTTCCACTGCGATATTCTCCGGTAATTCCAAATCCACCGCGGTGAAGTTCCATATTGCCTTGATGCCTGCCGCCGCAACGGTGTCCGCCACGATCTGGGCTTTTTCCGCCGGAACCGTAATTACGGCGATATCAACGCCTTCCTTTTCAACGAATCCCGCCAAAGAGCCGCAGGTCATGATCTGGGCATCCTTGAACTGCACATCCTGAATGATCTGCTTTACATCGAAAATTCCGCAAATGTGGAAATTGCTTTCGTTCTTTGAAATATAACTTGCCATCGCCTGCCCCAGTCTGCCGTAGCCTACGATCACGATCTTGTACTCCTTATCAAGACCCAGTATCGAGCCGATCTCGTCGTACAAATAGTTTACACTGTAACCGTAGCCCTGCTGCCCAAAGCCGCCGAAATTGTTGAGATCCTGCCGGATCTGAGATGCCGTATATCCTATCAGCTTGCTCAAATCCTTTGAAGAAATCTTCTCAACGCCTTTCTTTTGCAGCTCTCTCAGGTATCTTCTGTATCGAGGCAAACGCTTTATTACTGCCTTTGATATCTGTTTTTCTCTCATCTTTAAAACCCGTCCTTCGATATTTGTCTTTGCGACTACTTGTTTTCTTCTACATACTTAACCAGGTCACCGACGGTCTGAATACTTTCCGCATCTTCATCCGGAATTTCGATTCCAAACTCGTCCTCGATAGCCATGATGATTTCCACCGCGTCAAGGGAATCTGCCGAAAGGTCTTTCATAAGATTTGTATCCATGGCAACATCTGATTCCTCAACCTGTAATTGTTCTATAATGATATCCTTAATTTTATCAAAAATCATAAAACAGCCTCCATTCTGTTCTTCTAAAAATTACTACGCATTATTATAAAGACTTTTTATGTGCTTTGCAAGGTTTTTTTGTTAATTTTAGTACATTCTTCTGAAGTTCATCACCGGGTTTGGGTCTTTTCCCATTCCTCGTAAGCCTCCGAAAGCCGCGCCAAAGCCGCTTCCCTGCTTGCTCCGAGCTCCGTCAAAAGTTCATAATCGCTCATATTTTCGGGTTTGCAAAGATCATGCTCAATTTCGGCAATTTTCTCTTCCAGCTCCGAAATTTCCGCCTCCAGCTTCTCCGAAAGCCGCGCTCTGCGCCTTTCCTCCGCCTCCCGTTCTTTTTTCAGCCTCCGTTCCTCTGCGGAATTTGCAGGGCTTGCGGCGGTGGTTTTTTCCGAGGTCTTGCTGAAATACTTTTTCCCCGAAAGCCCATCGGATTTTTTTTCCAGGTAATAGTCATACTTTCCCAGATACTCCACAATGCCCGTAGGAGTAAGTTCCAGGATTCTTGTAGGAATCCGCTGAAGAAAATACCTGTCGTGGGAAACCACGATGACCGTTCCCGGAAATTCCAGCAGTGCCTCTTCAAAGACCTCTTTTGACTCGATATCAAGGTGGTTGGTGGGTTCGTCCAGAATCAGCGTATTTGCTCCGGAAAGCATGAGTTTGAGTAGGGAAAGCCGCGCCTTTTCACCGCCGGATAGGCTCCCCACCGGGAGAAAAACCTCCTCGCCTCGGAACAGGAATCTTCCGAGAATCGACCGCATTTCCGTATCTGTGTAAAGCCGATAGGATTCTTTCAGTTCTTCCAGAACCGTGTTCCCA
>CAVJCN010000076.1:0-7434 GCA_963647945.1 Absicoccus sp.
CCCCTAATGGGAAAACCCGCTCCCGCCCGGCAAAGGGCAGAAGCGGTTTTCTGCTGAAGCTGCAATTAAAAAGCGGGCAGTTTTTAAGCCACCCGCAATATTTTTCGTACTTATTCAGTTAAACTTAACCTACGATTAATCCGCCAACTTCCACGAACAACGGTGCAAATACTACTGCAACGATGGTCATCAGCTTGATCAGGATGTTGATGGACGGGCCGGAAGTGTCCTTGAACGGGTCACCAACCGTATCGCCTACAACTGCTGCCTTATGAGGGTCGCTGCCCTTGCCGCCGAAGTTTCCTTCTTCGATGTATTTCTTTGCGTTATCCCATGCGCCGCCTGCGTTTGCCATCATGATAGCAAGCAGTACGCCGGAGGAAAGTGCGCCGCCAAGCATTCCGCCCAGAGCCGCAGGCCCTAAGACGATACCAACTGCCAGCGGAGCGATGATAGCCATGATGCCCGGCACAACCATCTCCTTAAGAGCTGCCTTTGTGGAGATATCTACGCAGTTTGCATAGTCAGGCTTTGAGGTTCCTGCCATGATGCCCGCGTCGGATCTGAACTGTCTTCTAACTTCTTCGATCATCTGGTTTGCAGCTTTACCTACCGAGTTCATAGTCATAGCGGAGAATAAGAACGGAAGCATAGCACCGATGAAGAGTCCGATGATTACGATAGGGTCAAGCAAGCTGATAACTTCCAGGTTTGTAACTGACGCATATGAAGCGAACAGTGCCAAAGCCGTAAGAGCCGCGGAACCGATAGCAAAGCCTTTGCCGATAGCAGCTGTTGTGTTGCCTACAGAGTCGAGCTTGTCCGTGATTTCTCTTACTTCCGGAGGAAGCTCGGACATTTCCGCGATACCGCCGGCATTATCGGAAACAGGGCCGTAAGCGTCAACCGCAACGGTCATACCGGTTGTGGAAAGCATACCTACCGCGGAAAGCGCGATTCCGTAAAGTCCTGCAAAGTCATAAGCTACATATACGCCGATGCAGATGAGGATGATAGGCCACAAGGTGGACATCATTCCAACGCCCAGTCCGCTTATGATAGTTGTTGCAGCGCCTGTCTGAGATTGCTCTGCGATTTTCTGAACCGATTTATAGTCACCCGAAGTGTAAACCTCGGTAATCTTACCGATTGCAATACCTACAACAAGCCCCGCAATAATAGCGATTGCATAAGTATAGTCCCCAAGCATTTTCTTTGAAAGGATTACGGTAGCAATGATAACGATAACGCCGCTCACATATGTTCCCATATTCAAAGCAGCTGCCGGGTTTCCGCCTTCTCTTCCTCTAACCAGCATGATGCCGATTACGGAAGCAAGGATGCCGATTGCTGAAATGATGAGCGGGAAAATAGCTGCCGTAGATTCGGAGAATGTAGCCGTTTCGCTGGCATTTTGCACCGCAACTGCCGCAAGGGTAACTGCGGAAATAATAGAACCCACATAAGATTCAAACAGGTCGGAACCCATACCCGCAACATCGCCTACATTGTCGCCTACATTGTCAGCGATAACCGCCGGGTTACGAGGGTCGTCCTCAGGAATACCTGCTTCAACCTTACCTACAAGGTCAGCGCCTACATCGGCAGCCTTGGTGTAGATACCGCCGCCAACTCTTCCGAACAGAGCCATTGAAGAAGCTCCCAGACCGAAGCCCGTTACGCACTCAACGACCGTAGCAAGGTCAAGTACGCAGAGAACAACACCGAGTCCGAAAAGTCCGAGGCCCGATACGCAAAGGCCCATAACGGCACCGGAACGGAAAGCGATCTTGAGAGCCTTGTTCATTCCGGATTCCATAGCCGCGTTTGCGGTTCTCACATTACCAAGTGTAGCAACCTTCATTCCGAAGTAACCTGCAAGTACGGAGAGCAATGCTCCGAATACATACAGAATTGCCGTTACCCAGTTGATACATACGCCGATTAACAGGAATAACACTACAATAACGATTGCCATTGTCTTGTATTCTCTTCTCAGGAATGCCATAGCACCTTCTCTGATGTATCCGGCAATTTCCTTCATTCTGTCTGTCCCCTCGTCAGCCTTCTTGATCCAAGCCGCTAAGCAGAACGCTACGACAAGACCAATCACAGCTGCGATGACAGCAAAATAATTTGTCATAATAATACCTCCTACTCACTAACGCCGAATAAGAGGCACATCATTGTACCTCTTGCCGCAAGTGAAATATAATAAAAAATTTTAAAACTAATCAATACTTGTACCCAAATTACTCAAATAAAGTAACGATTACAAGGGAAAGAACTACGAAAAGGATCGCTCCTACGGTAGTTATCTTCTCCAAAATTGCTTCATAGCCTTTGCTCTTTTTCTTGCCGAATAACTGTTCCGCGCCGCCTGCGATGGAGCCTGACAGGCCTGCGCTGTTACCGGATTGAAGCAGTACGCTGGCAATCAAAACGATACTTGCTATAGCCAGCAAAACCATTAAGAAAATCTTCATCTTGTACCTCCTAGTGTTATAACTTGATAATTGTACCACAAGACCTATGCTAAAATCAAGTTAAAAGTTTACAATTTCAATAAATTTTAGCGGATCCAGGCTGGCACCCCCCACAAGGGCTCCGTCAATTTCTTCCATATTAAGGATTTCCGCTGCATTTTCGGGCTTTACGCTGCCGCCGTACTGAATTACTACCATATCTGCCGTTTCTTCGTCATATATTTCGGCAACTTTCTTTCGGATGACTTCGCACATTTGATTTGCCTGAATGGGAGTCGCCGTCCTGCCGGTGCCTATCGCCCATATAGGTTCATAAGCGATGACCAGCTTTGCGGCATCCTCCGGAGAAATTCCGTCAAGAGCGTTTGCCACCTGCTCCGCCACCAACTTGTCCTGATAATCGTGTTCCCGCTGGTAAAGATTCTCTCCGACACATATTATCGGCGTAATTCCTGCCCCGAGCAGCGCCTTTGCTTTTAGATTTACGGTTTCATCGGTTTCATTGAAATACTGCCTGCGCTCCGAATGTCCCACAATACAATATTCTACACCGATTTCGGCAAGCATGGGTATTGAAACTTCCCCTGTATAAGCGCCCTCCTTTTCGTAGTGAACATTTTGGGCTCCGATGCCGACCCCGCTTCCCCGAAATTCTTCGGCAAGGGCGGCAAGCTGGGTGAAAGGCGCAAAAATCGCCACCCTCACATCGCTTGGCGCATATAGTTTTTTAAATTTCTCCGCGAAGTTTCGTGCCTCCGCAGTTGTTTTGTACATCTTCCAGTTTCCCGCAATAAAAGGATAACGCATTTTTTACCTCGCTCAGTTTGATGAATCTCTTTAGATATATGCTTATATGCTGTTCTTCTATTTTTCTATTTTTCTATTTTTCTGTTTTTTTTGTTTCTTCTGTTCTATTGTTTTATTTGTCCTCTATGACCGCTATGCCCGGAAGAACTTTGCCCTCTAAAAATTCCAGAGAAGCGCCGCCGCCTGTGGAAATATGAGTCATTTTATCTTTCAGGCCGAACTGCTCGCAGGCCGCCGCCGAATCGCCGCCGCCTATGACCGTAACCCCCTCGCAAGCCGCAAGGGCTTCCGCGATCTTTCTTGTGCCATTTTCAAAGTTAGGCATTTCAAATACTCCCATCGGGCCGTTCCATACCACGGTCTTGGCATTTTTAATTACCTCGGTAAACAGCTTCACCGATTCGGGGCCTATATCCATTCCCATCATGTCCTTCGGCATATTTTCCTTTGGATAAACGGAAAATTCGGTGTCGTTCTTAAATTCTCTGCCGCAAACCGCGTCCACAGGCAAAAGCATCTTAACTCCCAGCTTTTCGGCTTCTGCCAAAAGCTCCTTTGCAAGTTCGATATTATCCGCGTCGAGAATGGAATTTCCGATTTCATAGCCCCGGGCCTTGAAGAAAGTATATGCCATGCCGCCGCCTATGATAAGCGCGTCCACCTTTTTGAGCAAGTTTTTGATTACGGGAATCTTGTCCCCCACCTTTGCTCCGCCCATGATCGCAACGAAAGGACGGGCAGGATTTTCCAAGGCGTCTCCCAGGAATTTTACTTCCTTTTCAATAAGGAAGCCGGAAACGCAAGGCAGATAGTCCGCGATCCCCGCTGTGGACGCGTGGGCCCGGTGGGCCGTTCCGAAAGCGTCGTTTACAAAGATATCTCCCAGGGATGCCAGTTCCTTTGCAAAATCCGCCCCGTTCTTGGTTTCTTCTTTGCGGAATCTCACATTTTCAAGAAGCATAACTTCGCCGTCATTGAGTCCGGAAGCCGCTGCCTTTACTCTGTCGTCAACCACAAGGTCTGATGCCTCGAAAATTACTTTTTCTCCCAAAAGCTCCGTGAGCCTTTCGGCAACCGGCGCAAGGGTAAATTCTTTTTTCGGCTCCCCCTCAGGTCTTCCCAGGTGTGACATCAAAATTACTCTTGCTCCCTGCTCCCTGAGATAGTTTATCGTGGGAAGCGCAGAAACGATTCTGATGTCATCTGTGATCTTGCCATCTTTAAGCGGCACATTAAAATCACATCTTACCAGTACTTTCTTTCCTCTAACTTCAATATCTTTAATTGTTTTTTTCATTTTATCAGTTCTCCTCCGAAATTTTTATGTAATGCTTTCGAGGATTACTTGCAGTCAACTTCGTGCATATGCTTTAACATATTGAGAAGATTGCTGGAATATCCAAATTCATTGTCATAATATGCGATGAGCTTGAAGAAATGGTCGTTAAGCTCGATAGTTTGTCTGGAGTCGAAAATCGAAGTGCAGGGATCTCCTACGAAATCTCCGGAAACCACTTCGTCGTCCACATATTCCAGAACGCCTTTTAGATAGGTTTCGGAGGCTTCTTTGATCCTTTGTCTGAGTTCCGGGCCGCTTGTAGGCGTGTTAAGTACCACATTAACATCGATAACGGAAACATCTGCCGTAGGAACTCTGTAGGAAATGCCTGTCATCTTGCCTTTAAGCGAAGGAATTACCAGGCCCACTGCCTTTGCGGCTCCGGTTGTGGAAGGGATCACATTGCCGAATACGCTGCGGCCTGTTCTCCAGTCTTTGAGGGATTTTGCGTCTACAACCTTCTGTTTCGCCGTTGCGGCATGGATCGTTGACATGAGGCCCTCTTTGATTCCGTAATTATCCTCGATAACTTTCATGAGCGGTGCCAGACAGTTGGTGGTACAGGAAGCGTTGGAAACCACTTTCATATCCGAATTGTATTCGTTGTGATTTACGCCGTATACGAATGTCGGTGTGTCGTTGTCCTTTGCCGGAGCGGATATGATAACATGCTTAGCTCCCGCCTCGATGTGATCCATCGCCTTTTCCGTAGTAACATAAGCACCGGTGCAGTCGATAACATAATCTACCCCCGCTTCTTTCCACGGAATTTCGGAAGCGTCCGAGAACGAATAAACATCCACATGCTTTCCGTCAATATAAATTCCCGACTGGTCATGGTCGAGGCTCTTTGGAAATCTGCCGAAAACCGTATCATATTTGAGCATATAAACCATGTATTCAAGGTCTGCGTTCCTCAAATTGATCGCTCTGATCTCAATTTCCGGCATATCCATAGCAGCGCGGATCACCACCCTGCCAATCCTGCCAAAACCGTTAATACCTACTCTAATCGCCATTTTCTTCTCCTTCTAAAACATTCGTAACGACAATGTTTGTTTTATTTTGTTTATTTTGTTTGTTTATATTAATATCTTCTCCGTTTCGATGAAGATAAGATATTCATGCACTCCCGGTACTTTGCCACTGTGCGCCTTGAAATTTCAATTCCCTTTTGACTTAAAATCTCCACCATATCCTGATCGCTGTAGGGCTTTTTAGGATTTTCGCTCTCAACGATTTCCTTGATAAATGTTTTGATACTGTTTGAGGACATTCCCTCGCCGTCCGCGCCGGTAATTCCGCTGGAGAAAAAGTATTTTATTTCAAACACGCCCCGGGGGGTCTGCATATATTTCCCATTAATGGAGCGGCTTACCGTAGATTCGTGGATATTCAAATCTTCGGCTACCTGCTTGAGGGTAAGGGTTTTCATGTATTTCGGGCCCTTGTCCAAAAATTCCTTTTGGTAGTGCACAACGAAAGCAACCACATTGTATATAGTCTGTCTTCTTTGCTCAATGCTTTTGATAAGCCACATTGCGCAATTATATTTGTCATTCAGGTATTTTGAAAGCTCGGCATCCTCGGAGGTTCGTTTTGCAAGGCTCATATAATATGAGCTCACCATAAGTCTTGGGATCGTACTCTCGTTTGTCATAACCTGATATTCGCCGTCGATTTTTTCCACCACCACATCGGGAACCACATACTTTACGGCTTCGCCGGAGGAAAACCTCCTGCCCGGCTTCGGCTCAAGGGTTCTGATAAGGTCTGCTATCATTTGCACCTGAGCCACCGTAAGGCCGGTTTCCTTTGAAACCTTTCCCAGTTTATTCTCTCCGATATCCTCCAAATGGTGTAAAATTATATATTCCACAGAATCTTCCAGCAAGCCCTTAGCGGCAAGCTGCAAAATCAGGCACTCCTTCAGCGACCGTGCTCCTACCCCTGCAGGCTCAAAGGTCTGGATGACATCGAGGATTTTCTCGACCCGTTCCTCGCAGGTTTTAAACATTTTAGCCACTTTAGGCAGCCGGGCCGTAAGATACCCGTTTTCGTCTATTGCCTCCACAAGATATCTGCCGATTTTAAGATCCTGACCCTTTAATTTTGAAAATGTAAGCTGGAGCAGCAAAGAATCCTCCAAGGTTTCTTCTTTGCTGACAAATTGTTCAAAGGTGGGCTCATCGTTGTCCCGGCGATGTTCCCACTGCTTGTAGCTAATATCATCGTATTCCGCTTCTTTTACCTTTTCCCGCAAGTCAAAATCGGCTTCCTCCGCCTCTTTGTTGTCCAAAGACTCGGATTTGGAAACCTCTTGCTCTTTGTCCCTCTTGTCTTCTCCCGCCTCATATTCCAAAACCGGATTTTGCATAAGCTCTTCTTGAACATAATTTTCCAATTCTTGAGAATTGAACTGAAGAATTTGAATCGCCTGAATAAGTTCCGGCGTCATCGTCAATTTTTGGGACTGTTCAATTGTTAAATCATAGCCAAGTTTCACCAACACACCTCAAATTTTGTCCTCAAAAAAATCTCCTATGCAAGTATTATACCAAAGTTTTTTTCCTATTTCAACCCTGGGAAATCTAATTGCCTAAGGGCTTCAAACAGAATGATATTTGCCGAATTGGCAAGGTTGAAGGAGCGGAGCCTCGTGTCTATGCTCATTGGGATTCTGATAGCCTTTTCCTTGTGCTCCTCGATGAAATCTCTCGGAAGCCCTGCGGTTTCCTTTCCGAAGAGAAACATATCCCCGTCCCGATATTCGTGTTCCGTATAAATATGTCCGCCTTTGGT
>CAVJCN010000077.1:0-7395 GCA_963647945.1 Absicoccus sp.
ATTACGGTGGATGCGGGCGATGCCGTAAAGGCGGCTATCGCAAAACATGCTGACTACATCAAGAGCGAGACCCTTGCCCTTGAACTGAAGGACGGCGCTTGCGAAAACACCTACGACCTGAACGGTCACAAGACCGGAATCAAGGTTCAGCGCGTATAAGCGTTTATAAACAGTATAAAATTGAATCAGCAGCCGTGCCGACGAAGATGCAAACCGGCATAGCTGCTGGTTCTTTCTTTACATGAGAGGAGAGCAGAATGACCAATCGGGTGAACCTGACAGATTTGGAATACGCGGAGCTGGAAGCCTTTGTGACGGAAACCCTGGGAGAACCGAAATTCAGGGCGAAGCAGGTTTTTGGATGGATCTACGGCGGAAGAGCTAAGGACGGCAGCCTGCGCATAGGCGCGGAGTCCTTCGAGGAAATGAGCAATTTGCCGAAGAGCCTGCGGGAAAAGCTGGCGGAAAGGGCCTGCCTTCTGGGGCTTGCGGTTCTGCGGGAACAGGTTTCCAAGCTGGACGGTACCCGCAAATTTTTGTTCGGACTTCCAGACGGAAATGCCATAGAGAGCGTTTTTATGAAATACAAATTCGGAAATTCCATCTGTGTATCCTCCCAGGCAGGGTGCAGAATGGGATGCAGATTTTGTGCTTCCACCATCGGCGGACTTAAACGAAACCTCACACCCGGTGAAATCGCAGGGCAGATATTGGCGGCGCAGAAGCAGACGGGAGAGCGAATCAGCCATGTGGTGGTAATGGGAACAGGAGAGCCCTTCGACAATTACGATAATCTGGCGGCTTTTATACGGATAATAAATGACCGAAACGGGCTGGACATAGGAATGAGGAATATCACAGTGTCAACCTGCGGGCTGGTTACGAAAATTTCACGGTTTGCAGAAGATTTTCCACAGGTGAACCTTGCAATATCTCTCCACGCGGTAAACGATGAAATGCGAAGTGAAATTATGCCGGTGAACAAAAAATATCCCATGGAAACCCTGCTGGCAGAGTGCAGAAAATATACCGAAAAGACCTCCCGGCGCATTACCTTTGAGTACACGCTGGTCAAGGGCGTAAACGACAGCCCGGGGCACGCCGAAATGCTGGCATCGAGGCTTCGCGGAATGCTTTGCCATGTGAATCTCATACCGCTGAACAAGGTGGAGGAAACGGGCTACGACACCACGGAACGGGGGGCGGTACTGGGTTTTCAGAAAATCTTGAATGAAAAAGGTATTCCCGCAACGATACGCCGGGAACTGGGGGACGATATTGATGCCGCCTGCGGGCAGCTTAGGCTTTCCGGGCAGTAATAATGCCTCACAGCTTGTCATTCCGGGTCACCCCTGCACAGAGGGTCACCCTGTACAGAGCATATGAAAAATGAGCATATTTCCGAAGAGAATTTTGAAACAGCCATGAAAGTATATGCCCTCGCCTTGAAAAAACTTGTGATTTAACAACAAATTTACGGTGTTTTTTTCAATATCTATTGACGAAAAGCATAAAAAAAGGTAAAATACTTACATTCAATAAATCAACGCAAAAGGGCAGTCTTAACAGGCTGCCTTTATGAATGTTTTTAAATGCACATACGAAAAGACGAGGGGGTGGCAGTATGGAAAGAATTGAGGAAGAGAGCTTAGAAGAGGGGAAAAAACATAAGCACGAGATCGACATGACAAGGGGCTCTGTGCTTAAGAAGATGTTGCTGTTTTCCTTTCCACTTATGGGTTCAAGCATTTTACAGCTTTTGTTCAATGCGGCGGACATCATTGTAATCGGAAGATTTGCCGGGGATACTTCTCTGGCGGCGGTAGGGGCCACATCTTCCCTTATAAATCTTTTGGTGAACCTTTTCGTGGGGCTTGCCATCGGTGCAAATGTCCTGACGGCACGCTACTGCGGCTCACACAACAACAAAGACATCAGCGAAACGGTACACACATCCATAGCCCTAAGCGTACTTTGCGGCACGGGGCTTGCGATAGTCGGGATTTTGATTTCCCATCCGATTTTGGCTCTTATGGGAACACCGGAGGAGATCCTGCCCCTTTCGACTATTTATATGCAAATTTACTTCGCAGGAATGCCTGCTATGATGATATACAATTTCGGAAGCGCGGTTTTGAGAGCAAAGGGCGACACTGCAAGACCCCTCATGTACCTTGCGATCGCAGGGGTATTAAATGTGGGACTTAACCTGTTTTTCGTAATCGTGCTGCACATGGATGTGGCAGGGGTAGCGGCTGCAACCTCGATTTCACAGTGCCTTTCGGCTTTTCTTGTTTTGCGCTGCCTCAGCAAGGAAACGGATTCCTTTAAGCTGCAAAGAAAACTTTTGCGCATCCATAAGCAAAAAATGAAAGTTATCCTTCAGATCGGCCTTCCCGCAGGCTTTCAAGGGGTGCTGTTTGCCCTGTCAAATGTAATTATCCAGTCCTCCATCAACAGCTACGGGAAATATGTTATGGCAGGAAGCGCGGCTTCCTCCAATATCGAATGTTTTACATATTTTGCCATGAATGCCTTTTACCAGGCAGCGATTTCCTTTACCAGTCAAAATGTAGGGGCAGGAAAATATGACAGGGTGAAAAAGATACTTATCTGCTCGGTATCCTGTGCGGTGGTTGCGGGAATCACGGTGGGAAGCCTCAGCTGTATATTCGGAAGACCTCTCCTGAGCATTTACACCGACAGCGCCCTTGTGGTGGAGGAAGGCATGAAGCGAATGGTATTCATCGCCGCTCCCTATTTTATCTGCGGCATCATGGACACCATGGCGGGAATGATAAGGGGGCTGGGCTATTCGATCCTGCCCATGATCGTTTCCCTTTTGGGAGCCTGCGTGCTTAGAATTGTTTGGATTTTGACGGTATGTCAGCTGCCTGCATTTCATCATATTGAATTTGTCTATGCTTCCTATCCGGTGACATGGGCTATAACGGCGGCGGCCCACATCGTTTGCTATATAATCATCACAAAGAAAATCAAAAAATCCATTGAATTAACGCAGAAAATGGTTTAATATAGTGCATATAACCTAAGTTAGGAGGGAAAAAATGAGAAAGATAGTTGCAACAGACAAAGCACCTGCGGCAATCGGGCCTTACGCTCAGGCGAATATCTTCGGAAATATCATAATCACATCAGGACAGATTCCTATCGATCCTGCAACGGGAGCAGTGGTTTCCGGCGGTATCGAAGAACAGACAAGACAGGTCTTTAGCAACCTCAAGGCGGTACTTGAGGCAGCAGGAAGCGGATTAGATAAGATAATAAAGACAACTTGCTTTATGGATAATATGGCAGATTTTGCCAAGATGAACGAGGTTTACGCAGAGTATTTCCAGGGAGAATATCCGTCAAGATCGGCGGTGGAGGTGGCAAAACTTCCAAAGGACGCTTTGATTGAGATCGAAGCGATTGCGTATCTGTAATTTTATTATATGAATCAAAAGCAGGGCAGTCTTAGGACTGCCCTTGTGAGGTTATTGGGGATGAAAACAAGGGAAAAGAATTACGACAAGTCACTATTCAAAATTTTCATATCATACTTTCCGGCCCATAAAAACCTGTTCATTCTGGATATGTGCTGCGCTTTTTTCGTAGGAGCCATAGATGTGGCATTTCCGCTTGTTTCAAGGTATGTGATGTATGATCTGCTGCCGGACAAGGCATATCAGGCGTTTTTCACCGTGATGGGGATAGTCATGGCGGCGTTTATCCTTCGGGCCTTCATGAACTACATCATCACATATTGGGGACATCAGTTCGGCATCCGGGTGGAGGCGGACATAAGACGGGATCTGTACCTGCATTTTCAAGAGATGGATTTTGACTTTTTTGACAAAAACAGGACGGGAAAACTTATGAACCGTCTGACGGGAGATTTGTTTGAGATAACCGAACTCGCCCACCACGGGCCGGAGGATCTGCTGATTTCCGCCATAACGATAATCGGAGCCCTGGCGGTGATGTTTGCGGTGGAATACAGACTGGCGCTGATCGTGCTGATAATCGTGCCGGTGTTCGTTTTCATCGTAATTGCCTGCAGAAAAAGCATGATGGATTCCTCCGTTCAGGTAAAGAAAAAAATGGCGGATATCAACGCCGATATCGAGTCAACACTTTCCGGCATGAAAACCTCAAAGGCCTTCGACAACGGCGAGGTGGACTTTGCCCGCTTTGACCGTTCCAACGAAATGTACAAAGGCTCCAAGACCGGCTATTACAAGGCGATGGGAAGATTCAACGCTTCCATGGAATTTTTTATCTGCTTCTTGCAAATCGCGGTGATTGCGGCGGGAGGCTGGCTGATCATGAAAGGCAGCTTAAACTACATCGACCTGATTACCTTCACCCTTTATATTACCGCCTTTGTGACTCCAGTGCGAAAGCTGGCGACCCTGGCGGAAATATTTACAAACGGAATTGCAGGGCTTCGGCGTTTTGCGGAGGTCATGCGGATAAAACCCAGCATTGAAGAGGCGGCGGATGCCATGGAGCTTACCGATGTAAAGGGAGAAATAGAGTTAAAAGAGGTTGCCTTCGGGTATAAGAAAGACACGGAGGTGCTTCGGGGGATAACCCTCAATGTAGAGGCGGGGCAAAGCGTTGCCATCGTCGGGCAGTCAGGAGGCGGTAAAAGCACTCTTTGCCAGTTGATTCCGCGGTTTTACGACGTGGAAAGCGGCAGCGTTTCCATCGACGGTATAGACATACGGCAGATAACCAAAAGCTCCCTGCGGCGAAACATCGGCATCGTGCAACAAGATGTATTCCTGTTTGCGGACACGATTTATGAAAACATACGCTACGGAAAACCTACCGCAAGCTATGAAGAAGTGGTTGCGGCGGCCAAAAAGGCTGAAATATACGATGACATAATGAAGATGCCGGACAAGTTCGACACCTATGTGGGAGAGCGTGGTGCGCTCCTTTCCGGGGGACAGAAACAGAGAATTTCAATCGCAAGAATTTTCCTGAAAAATCCGCCGATACTGATTTTGGACGAGGCTACTTCCGCCCTTGACAGCGTGACGGAGGCCCACATCCAGAAGGCTTTCGATGAACTCTCCGAGGGCAGGACGACTCTTATGATTGCCCACAGGCTTGCAACCGTCAGAAATGCCGACAGAATCGTGGTGATCGAAAACGGCAGTATCCGGGAGTCGGGAACCCGGCAGGAACTACTTGCCGCGGAGGGTGAATTTGCCCAATTATATAAGGCGCAAATGAGGTAGCGGATTTAAAGCACGAAAAAATAAAGTAAATTAAAGCAAAAATTAAAGTAAAATAAACAAAGCAAAGGGAAACGAGATGGCAAGAGATATAAACGAAATAAGAAAAGACATTACGGCGGCGGATGATAAGATTGCCCTGCTTTTCGAGGAGCGCATGGGACTTGCCGGGGAGGTTGCGGAGTACAAGATGGAAAACAGCCTTCCTATCTATGATGCCGGGCGGGAGGAAGAAGTCCTGAAAAAGGGCGCAGAACGCATAAAAAATCCGGAAATTCAGTCATATTACTACAACTTCCAGAAAAAAGTAATGGAACTTTCCCGGAATTACCAAGAGAAAATAATGACAGGCCTTACAGTGGCTTACTGCGGCACCGAGGGTGCCTTTGCCCACATCGCGGCGGGAAAAATTTTCCCGACATCAAAGCTCGTACCATTCGGCAGCTTCAAAAAAGCCTATGATGCGGTGGAAAAGGGGGACTGTGACTGTGCGGTGCTTCCGGTGGAAAACAGCTTTGCAGGAGATGTGGATCAGGTAAACGACCTTATGTTTTTCGGAACCCTTTTCGTAAACGGAATGTACGACCTTGCTGTGACCCATGACCTCCTAGGCATTGAAGGAACCCGCATCGAAGATGTGAAAACCGTGGTTACCCATCCCCAGGCTCTTTCCCAGTGCAGCTCCTTTATCAAAGAACATAATTTAAAGGAAATGGAATATTCAAATACAGCCCTTGCGGCGGAATATGTCAAGGCACAAAAGGACAGGAGCCTTGCGGCAATTGCCAGCGCAGAAACCGCAGACAGAACGGGGCTTTGCGTAATTGCAAGGAGCATAAATGATGACAGATCAAACACCACCAGATTCGCGGTGTTTTCACGGGTTGACAGTCGGGGAGCAGGAAAATCGGAAAAACCATTCTTTTCGCTGCTTTTTACGGCGCGAAACGAGGCGGGCTCCCTTGCGAAGGCACTGACCATACTTGGCAGACACGGATTCAATATGCGCACCCTCAGGTCAAGACCTATGAAAGAATTGCTGTGGCAATACTATTTCTATGTTGAGGCAGAGGGCGACATTTACGGAGAAAATGGCAGGGCGTGCATCGAGGAGATGAAAAGCTGCTGCGACAAAATCAAAATCGTAGGGGCATACAGCAACTTAAACGACTGCTGTCGGGAGGAAAACAGATGATTATACCGGTAAATCTGGGAAAAGACAGTTATGACATAGTTTTGGAAAGGGACGCTCTGATAAAGGCCTGCGAAGTCCTGAAAATCCGCGAAAAAAATCCGGGCCGCCGGGTCTTGATCGTCACGGACGATGGGGTGCCGGAGGAATATGCAAAGGCCCTTGCGGATAGCTGCCAAACAGGGCTTGTGCTTACAATTCCACAGGGCGAGGCTTCCAAAAACTTCGATATGCTGCAAAACATCCTAAGCAAAATGCTCACGGAAAACTTCGGCAGAAAGGATTGCGTCGTGGCGGCAGGGGGCGGCGTGGTAGGAGATCTTACGGGATTTGCGGCGGCCTGCTATATGCGGGGAATCGACTTTTACAATATACCCACGACCCTGCTTTCTCAGGTGGATTCCTCGGTGGGGGGCAAGACGGCAATAGATTTTTGCGGAATCAAGAACATCGTGGGAGCCTTTCACCAGCCCCGGGGAGTGCTGATAGACCCGGTGCTCCTTGGAACCCTCGACCAAAGGCAATTTGCCTGCGGTGCTGCCGAAATTATCAAGATGGCGGCAACTTCGGATGCGAAACTTTTTGAAAAAATAGAGGCGGAGGGGATTCATCCGGAAAATATCGAAAGGATCATCGAAGCCGCCGTAAGAATAAAGATCGACATCGTGGAAAAGGACGAAAAGGAAGCCGGACTTCGCAGGGCGCTGAACTTCGGGCACACCATCGGACACGGCATCGAAAGCTCTACGGATTTTCTTCACGGCGAAGCGGTGGCACTTGGGATGCTCCCTATGTGCGGAGCCGATATGCGAAAAAGGCTTGCAAAAGTCCTGACGGAGGCAAACCTTCCCACTGCCTGCAAAGCGGATAGGGAAAAGGTCATGGAAAACGCCATGCATGACAAAAAAGCCGAGGGAAGAGCTGTGGCAACAGTTCATGTGGAGGAGCCGGGGA
>CAVJCN010000078.1:0-7311 GCA_963647945.1 Absicoccus sp.
GCTCTGCAAATCCCGAATTTGGGACGGCATCCCAAGGAGCATCTGCGCCATCATGCCTGCCACCTCACTGTCAATCTCCATGAAGCAGGAGGTCAGCAGCTCCTCTTTGTTTTTATAGTGCTCGTACACCGTCGGTGCGCTCAGTCCGGTTTCTGCCGTCAGCTTCGGATAGCTGAAATTCTCCATGCCGCCGACGGCGACAAGGTGGCGGGTGGCCCGCATGATGAGCGGCCTTAGCTGTTCCGGCGTTCTGTGTGATGCCATGGGATTACCTCCTTCGTCCAATTCCTAAAGCCTGTTATAAACGGTTCTTGTTCATTTTTGGGCGCAGTAACACCAAAAATTTCAAACGGTATAATTATACCCCCCCCCTACACAAGAATCAAGCCTTTTTTCAATTTTTATGTCAGATTTTTTAATCTTTTTTAATCGTCCTTAATATTGTGCGGTTGGGATAGCTAAAGAGTTTTAGATTTAAACGCTGAATTTTCAAGTGTTTTTGCGTAAAAAAAATCGGAACCGAAGGCATAGGGTTTCGGTTCATGCCGGTGCCCGTAAAAAAATCGGAACCGAAGGCATAGGGTTCCGATTTTTTTAGTATGAAAGTATATATCTTTTAGATGTAATAGGTCTTTTGCTTATTTGTTTTCGCGGATTTTGCGGAGGATTTCCTCTTCCGCTTTCTTCATGTCCTGATTTCCCGCTGCGTGGCAGGCTCCCGACATGGCACAATTTTGGCATCCGCATCCGCAGGAACTTTTCCCTGCTTTTTTATTTTTAATCAGCCGGATAATGATTGCGGTTACAATCGCGCAAAGCAAAAGGCATATAACAATCGTTCCCATATTTTCAATAATCCAGCTCATTTTCTTCACCTCTCATTTGTTTTGCCTTATTCGATTCAGCCTTTATTTTGCTCCTTTATAAGGTCTTACAAGGTTATAAACGATCACGCCGATGACTGCGATTGCGGCGATCAAACCGATGATGTTCATGTTGCCGTTCACAGCCTGACCGATCTGGTTGATTACGAGGGCGATGCAATAGGCAAATCCGCACTGGTAACCGATGGCAAACCATGTCCATTTCGCGTTGTTCATTTCACGCTTGATAGCGCCGATTGCCGCGAAGCACGGAGCACAGAGCAGGTTGAATACCAGGAAGGCATAGCCGCTTACCGGAGTAAATACGCTTGCGAGGGTGGCATAAACATCTCCTGCTGCGCCGTAGAGGATACCCATGGTGCCGACGATGTTTTCCTTTGCAACCAGGCCTGTGATGGAGGCAACGGTTGCTTCCCAGGTTCCGAATCCCAGTGGTGCGAAGATCCAGCAGATTGCGCCGCCGATTGCCGCCAAGATGGACTGGTCAAGTTCGTCCTCTGCAAGCATTCTGAATCCCTCGTCAGTAAATCCGAAGTAGGATGTGAACCAAATCACGATGGTGGAAAGCAAGATGATGGTTCCGGCTTTCTTGATGAAAGACCAGCCACGCTCCCACATGGAGCGCAGGACGTTGCCTGCCGTCGGCATGTGATATGCCGGAAGTTCCATTACGAATGGGGCAGGCTCCCCTGCGAATCTCTTTGTTTTCTTAAGCATAATTCCGGAGATGATGATGGCTGCCATACCTACGAAATATGCGCTTGTTGCAACCCATGCGCTGCCGCCGAAGATTGCCCCCGCAACCATTGCGATGAACGGAACCTTGGCCCCACAAGGGATGAATGTTGTCGTCATTATTGTCATACGGCGGTCGCGCTCGTTTTCGATTGTACGGGATGCCATTACTCCCGGAATACCGCAGCCTGTGCCGATAAGCATAGGGATGAAGGATTTTCCGGAAAGACCGAACTTACGGAAAATACGGTCAAGGACGAAGGCGATACGAGCCATGTATCCGCAGGCCTCCAAGAATGCAAGGAGCAGGAACAGCACCAGCATCTGCGGAACGAATCCGAGAACCGCGCCAACTCCGGCTACGATACCGTCAAGGATAAGTCCGGACAGCCAATCTGCCGTGCCTGCCGCTTCCAGAGCGTTCCCGAGGAGCGCCGGGATGCCCGGAACCCAAATTCCGTAAGTGGAAGTGTCCGGTGCGCCGTAGGCTTCTTTGTATTCCGTATTGAGGAACTCTGCCATTGCTGTTTCGTAGTCCGTCTTTGTTACGCCGTCCACGGTTTCAACCGCCAGGGTTTCCTCATCTTCGATTTCGTATGAAACGCTTGCATCCGCAGGAATCAGTGCGTCCAACTGCTCAAGGGCAACCTTTGCCCCGTCGTCGCTGTAGGTTTCGCTTTCCATGTCGATGGCGGAGGCAATGGCCTCATCGCCGTAAGCGTCGGCAAATGCGCCGAGAATTAAATCCGTGTCGCCGTACTGCTCTGCGGCTTCTTCGTACTGGGCGGTTCCGTTTCCGAAGAGGTGGTAGCCATCTCCGAAGAGTCCGTCGTTTGCCCAGTCCGTAGCGGCGGTACCTACCGTAACCATGGATATGTAGTAAACAAGGAACATGATCAAGGCGAAGATCGGAAGTCCCAGCCAGCGGTTGGTTACGACTCTGTCGATCTTATCGGAGCTTGAAAGGCCGCCTTTGTTTTGCTTCTTGTAGCAAGCCTTGATAATCGTGCCGATATAAATGTATCGTTCGTTTGTGATGATGGATTCTGCGTCGTCGTCCATTTCCGTTTCGGCGGCTTTGATGTCGTTTTCGATGTGCGCCATAACATCTGCCGGAACGCTGAGTTTTTCGAGGACCTTTTCGTCACGCTCGAAAATCTTGATGGCGTACCATCTCTGCTGTTCTTCCGGCAAACCGTGAACCGCAGCTTCTTCGATGTGGGCGATTGCGTGTTCCACGGCTCCCGAGAAGGTGTGCATCGGAATGGTCTTTCCGTTTTCTGCCGCGTCGATAGCCGCTTCCGCAGCTTCCATAACGCCTTTTCCCTTCAGTGCGGAGATTTCCATAACCTTGCAGCCCAGCTGGCGGGAAAGCTCGGCGGTGTTTATCTTATCGCCGTTTTTCTCCACGATATCCATCATGTTTACCGCGATTACTACCGGAATTCCAAGCTCTGTGAGCTGTGTGGTCAGGTAAAGGTTTCTCTCAAGGTTCGTACCGTCGATGATGTTCAGCACCGCGTCAGGTCTTTCGCCGATGAGGTAATTTCTTGCAACCACTTCCTCTGGTGTGTAAGGAGAAAGGGAGTAAATGCCCGGAAGGTCTGTAATCGTCACATTGTCGTGTTTTTTCAGCTTGCCTTCTTTCTTTTCAACGGTTACCCCCGGCCAGTTTCCTACGAATTGGTTGGATCCGGTCAGGGCATTGAACAAAGTCGTTTTGCCGCAGTTCGGGTTTCCGGCCAGAGCAATTCTGATCTTTTTGTCGCTCATTTTCTTCTATTCCTCCACTTCTATCATTTCGGCATCGGCTTTTCTGATGGAAAGCTCGTAGCCTCTTACTGTCAGTTCGATGGGGTCGCCCAGAGGCGCCACTTTTCTGATGTGTACCGCCGTTCCCTTGGTGATTCCCATGTCCATGATTCTGCGCTTGGTTGCGCCTTCGCCGTGAAGCTTCTTTACCACGGCATCTTCGCCTACTTTTACTTCTTTCAATGTTTTCATTATTCGTTTCCTTTCTATTTAGGGATAAATCAGTTTATATCATAATTTTTTGCGCCATTTCCTTGCTCAGGGCAACCCGGGATTCTTTCACATTGACAATCACATTTCCGCCCAGGGAATTGACTACGGTGACATCTCCGCCAACCACAAAGCCTAGGTTTTCCAAGTGTTTTTTCACTTCCGGGCTTCCGCCGATTTTCTTGATGATATTCGCCTCTCCCCGATTTGCTAAAACTAAAGGCATCATATTTCCTCCATTCCCGCGTTTTTCGAGTTTCGCGTTTCTGTGTTTATGTATTTTTTTATTAAGCTAGTTTTGGCTAACCCCTTTGCTTTTGTTTGGGTTTGGGTTAGTTTTGGCTAACCCCCTCGTTTTATTTTAGGTTAGCTTTCGCTAACCCTCTTGCTTTATTTTAGGTTAGCTTTTGCTAACCTTTTTGCTTAAATTTTGGTTAGCCCTCGCTAACCACTCATATAATATACTATACCCAATATATCCTTGTCAACACTTTTTTTAGAAAATTTCGTGCAAAATTTTTTCAAAAAATCGTGCAAAAATCAGCAGGGGGTTCAAGTCCGCAGGGTATTCCAATCTGCAGGAGATTCAAATCCGCAGGGTATTTCAATCCGCGGGGGATTCAAATCCGCAAGGGATTTCAATCAGCAGGGGATTTCGTGTTTTTAATTTTTTTCTTCGGCAAAAAGTTCTTCGGAAAGGCGGGCGAAATGTTCCGGTTCCCGGAGCTTGCGAATCTGCCCGTATTTATACTGTCCGTACCCGGCGCAGCAGCTTCCGCAGCCGCCGACAACCAAAAGCAGGTCATAAGGAACGCCCTCTTTTGCATATTCCCAGTCCTGCTCCGGGTGGGCTTCCCGCAGGATTCGCACCCGTTCTGCCCGGTCGTATCTCGGGTTGCAGCCGCCGCAATATTTTATACCTATCTTCATGTTCTTTCCTCACCTTTCATTAGAATGTCTTTCGCTGCCATTTTCTTGCCGCTTTCGTGTAAAATCCGCTCTTGAAAAGGCGGTTGCTTTGTGCTAACATAAAAGTGATTTTTATGGAGGTAATGATATGGCAATACAAGAATCCGGCGAAATGTACTTGGAAACGATTTTGGTTTTGTCAAAGTCCCATCCCGCTGTGCGGGCAATCGACATCTGCGAAGAAATGGGATTCAGCAAGCCCAGCGTGAGCCGCGCCCTCGGTATTCTGAAAGCCGACGGGTATGTAATTTCCGATGCAAACGGGCATCTGACTTTGACCGATTCCGGTAAAGCAATCGCCGAAAAAATATATGAGCGACACACGCTGCTTTCGCAGTTTCTTATAAATCTCGGGGTCGATCCCAAAGTTGCCGCCGAGGACGCTTGCAAAATCGAGCATCACATCAGCGACCAGTCCTTTGAGGCAATCAAGCGCCACGCGAAAGCAAATGCCAAGTCGACCGGTTCCGGCTATTAGGACGGGGTGGCACCGGGCGGCGCAGAAACCGCCGAAACAACACCGAGTCTCGCCGGGAGCGCCGAGTGATATCTTTCGAGAAACACCTTTCAGGTTCAGCAGCGATTATGCCTATGCCGCATCTCGGCTGCGGTTACGATTGCATCTCCGGCTACAGCTATAGTTCCAGTTCGTACATTATCATGGCAAGGGCGGCGAGTCCCGCCGTTTCCGTGCGCAGAATGGTCTTGCCAAGTGTAACAAGCTGTACGGAGGCTCCGCACTGCCCAAGCAGTGCGATTTCTTTATCGCTGAAGCCCCCCTCCGGGCCGATAATCACCGCGACTTGTTTTGCGGAAGCGGGAATTTGAGCGGTTTGAGAGTTATCAGAGGCCTGCCCCCGCAGGCAGTCTTTCATGGTTCGGTTTTCTTCGTTTTCGTAGGGGCAAATTATCAGGTCATATTTTCCCTTTGCTCTTTCCTCTGATTTTTGGTCTGCCGCGCAGGATTTGTCTGCCGCGCAGGATTTGTCCCGTGCAGGTTCCACGCCGCCGATTTCCCGGAGCATTTCCCCGAAGGAAATAGGGGCCTCTATCTGCGGGATTTTGCTGCGTTTGCACTGCTTTACAGCCTCGTCTGCGATTTTCTGCCAGCGCTGCAGTTTTTTGCCGAATTGTCCTTTGTCCGTGACGACCGTGCGCTCCATAAATACCGGAACGACCCGATCAACCCCCATTTCCACATTTTTTTGTATGATTATTTCCATTTTTGAGGCTTTCGGAATGCCTTGGTAGAGGGTTACACGGGTTCGGGGCTCCCGTGCCGGTTTCTGCTTATCCAGAATACGCAAAGTCACGCAGTTTTCGTCGATGACTGCAATTTCGGTTTCGTATTCCCATTCGCCGCCATCGGATATGCAAACCCCATCGCCGCATTTTGCCCGCAGGACTTTAGTCAAGTGCTTGATATCTTCCCTTTTTTCAATATATATGTTTGAGCCTGCCACCGCTTCCGGCTCCACAAAAAATTTGATCATTTCTATCCTCTCTGCGCTTTTTCTTGTCTTTTCTCTCTTGGTTCCTGCCTCTTGTGCCCTGTATCCTATGCTCTGTTAAAAATCGGAATTTTGTCTTATTTTATATTTCAAACTACATTTTTGCAACGATGGCGCACCACATACCGTCTTCTTTTACTTCCATTATTTTGAATCCCAGAGAGCGCATTGTGTCCGCCACAAGAACTTCCTTTTCCGTCAATATGCCTGAGGAAATATAGATTCCCCCGGGAAGCAGGTGTTTTGCCACATCTGCGCTGAGCATCATCACCAAATCCGCCATAAGGTTTGCCACGATAACATCCGCCCGGAAGTCGATTCCTTTCGTGAGGTCGCCCTGCTGCGCCCTCGCAATGTTATCCACCTTGTTTAGCGCGATATTTTCTTTCGCGATTTCCACGGCAATCGGGTCGATTTCAACCCCGAGGACCTCCGAAGCCCCAAGAAGCGCCCCTGCAACGGACAAGATTCCGGAGCCGCAGCCCACATCCAAAACTTTCGCGCCGGGTTTTACATATTCTTCCATGAGTTTGATGCACAGTGATGTGGTTTCGTGGGTTCCGGTGCCGAAGGCCATTCCCGGGTCGATTTCAATGATTTTTTCGCCGGGCTTTGCCTCGTATTCCTCCCAGGTAGGTTTTACCACGATGGTACTTCCCACCTTTGCGGGCTTAAAATATTCTTTCCAGTTGTCCTTCCACCGGCTGTCGTCCTCCACCGATGTGGCGATTTCAAGGGTTCCGAGGTCAATATCTTCTCCGAACTCTCCTTGCCGGGCTCTGTCCTTTAGCCTGGAAATTGCCTGTCTTATCTCTTCCAGCTTCGCCCTGCCCTCTTCATTTTCTTCGACGAAAACCGTAACTTTCGGCGTTTCATTTTCCAGCTCCAAAACGCTTTCGTCAATGTAATCCCAGTCGTAGTCGTTCTTTTTGGCCAGCAGATCCGAGATGTCTGCCGGATCCTCCACCACTGTGTCCGTGATTCCTATTTCCAGCAGCGCCGTAACCACCGGCTCGATTGCCTGCCTGTTTCCGCTTATGTCTATCTGTATGTACTTCATTTTTCCTCCAAATTCCGGCTGCATTTATGCGCGCCACGATAATTATACACTATTTTTACGGGTTTTGGTAGACTTTTGCGCTTTGCCGGCAAATCATGGGCAAAAAAAGGAAAAAGTTGGAGATTTTCAG
>CAVJCN010000079.1:0-7308 GCA_963647945.1 Absicoccus sp.
TTCCGTCTTATTTTCCCATCTTATTTTTCGTTTCTACCAAATCCGCAAATCCCGTGCCTACCGAGTTATGCGGAACTTCTAAAATATCGCAAACCGTAGCGCCTATATCCGCAAAGGAGCTTCTGGTGCCCAGGTTTACCCCTTCTTTGCACTCCGCCCCGTAAAGAATCAGAGGAATGTATTCTCTGGTGTGATCCGTTCCCGGTGCCGTTGGGTCGTTTCCGTGGTCTGCGCAGATCATCAGCACATCTTCTTCGTCCATGGCCTCCATTATTTCAGGAAGCCTTGCGTCAAATTCTTCTATCGCCCTGCCGTAGCCTATGGGATCTCGCCTGTGACCGTACTTTGAGTCAAAGTCCACCAGGTTGGTAAATACAAATCCCTCAAAGCCCATGTTGATTGCCTCAACAGTCTTGTCAACTCCGTCCATGTTATCTGTGGTGTGAACCGATTCCGTAAGGCCTTTCATATTGAAAATATCGCCGATTTTGCCTACGCCGTAAACCATCTTGCCGGAAGCCTTGATGGCATCAAGAATTGTGTCCGCCGGGGGTGTGACCGAGTAATCTCTTCTGTCGGAGGTTCTCTCCCGCTTTCCCTCAGCGTTGATGATATAAGGCCTTGCAATTACTCTGCCGCAAGCCCATTTCCCTCTCAAAAGTTTTCTGGCAGTTTCGCATATCTCATAAAGTCTTTCCAGTGGTATCACCCCGGTGTTTGCCGCGATCTGAAAAACGCTGTCCGCGGAAGTGTAGACGATGGGTTTTCCGGTGGCTTCGTGCTCCGCTCCGAGTTTTTCTATGATTTCCGTGCCGCTTGCCGGATAATTTCCCAGACAGCCTACGCCGATTTCCCGTTCAAATTCTGCCATAAAGTCAGCGGGGAACCCCTCCGGATAGGTTTTGAAAGGAATTTCCGTCTTAAGCCCTGCGATTTCCCAATGTCCGGTAGTGGTGTCCTTCCCCACGGAAAGCTCCGCAAGCCTGCCAAAGCAGCCCTTAGGCTCATCTACGGCGATTTTTCCCCCCAGTATTCCGTCGATATTTCCCCAGCCGAGAGAGAGAAGATTGGGTATGTTAAGTCCTCCGCATTTTTCCCAAATATGTCCGAAAGTGTCGCAGCCCTTGTCGCCGTACTTTTCGGCATCCGGCATCTGCCCTACCCCCAAGCTGTCTGTCACTATCAAAATCACCTTTTTCATATCTTTACCTCCTCCGGGTTCGCCTTTAAATAATCCAGCGATACCAATCTGTACTCCACACCGTTAAATATGCCTTTGATGCCGTTAGGGAACACTTCCTTTCCGTGGAGATGCCCGTAAAAGCACCGTTTGACCCCATATTCCTCCATCAGCCGGGTAAAATCCGAGGGTTGGTGTTTGTCGTTTGTGGGCGGATAATGAAGCGCCGCAATGATTTTTTTCGCTCCCTGCCGCTTTGCATCATCTAAAGACATTCGGAGCCTTGCCACCTCTCTGTCGTAAATTTTCCTGTCGTGTTCCGAAAAGCCCTCCGTTCCCGGACAAACCCAGCCTCTGCTTCCGCAAATGCCGATTTCACCTGCCATATACGCCTTGCACTGCATAAAATTCATCGTTCCGTCGTCATATAGCTTGTTGAGTTTTCCTATGGATTGCCACCAAAGGTCGTGATTACCCTTGAAAAGAACCTTAGTGCCGGGCAGGTCGTGAATCCACGCAAGATCCGCTTCCGCCTCCTCTTGCCTCAGCCCCCAGGAAATATCGCCGCAAAGGATTATAATATCCTCCTCTGCGATTTTCTCTATCCAGTTTTGTTTCAGGCGCTCTGCATGGTTTTCCCATTCATCGCCGAAAACATCCATCGGTTTGTCGACCCCCTCCGCCATGGAAAGGTGCAAGTCCCCGATTACAAAGATTTTCATATTATGCCTGCCCCTTGTCTATCATTTGTCTATCATTTGTCTGTCATTTGTCAATCTGTAGAATCATCGAAATCCGTCAGTTCAAGCACCTCCGCGCTGTCCGCTGCTGTAAGGCTTTCTACGCCTCTGAGCTTTCTTTCAATGGCTCTTGTTCTGGTTCCTATGAGTTTTTCAAGCTCTTCGTCTGCCATTCTCAGGCGCTTTCTTGCGCTTCCGAGAACACTGCTGAAATTTGCAAATTCAGTCTTGACTGCACCGAGAACCTCCCAAACTTCGCTGGAATGTTTTTGTATCGCAAGGGTCTTAAAGCCCATTTGTAGGCTGTTAAGCAGCGCCGCCATGGTTGTGGGCCCTGCGATATTCACCTTGTACTCTCGCTGCAATACATCTAAGAGTCCTCGTCTTACCACCTCTGCGTACAGCCCCTCGAAAGGCAGGAACATGATGCCAAAATCCGTGGTATAGGGCGGCTCTATATATTTTGTATGAATATCCTTCGCTTCGGATTTTATAACCCGTTCCAAGTTTTTAGCGGCTTCCTCTATCACCGCCCCATCCCCTGTTTCATAAGCGTCCACAAGCCTGCTGTAAGAATCTGCCGGGAATTTTGCGTCTATCGGAAGCCAAACGGTTCGCTCATCCTCTCCCGGAAGTTTCACCGCAAATTCCACCCGATCTGCCCCTGTGGATCTTGTTATTACATTCTCTGCATACTGCTCCGGCGAAAGAATTTGTTCAAGAATCGCCCCAAGCTGCACTTCGCCGAGGATTCCCCGAGTTTTTACATTGGAAAGGACTTTTTTCAGGTCGCCTACCCCCGCCGCCAAATTCTGCATTTCACCCAGACCTTTGTACACCTGCTCCAGTCTGTCGTTTACGAGTTTAAAGGACTGGGTGATCCTGTCATCCAGGGTTTTCTGGAGTTTCTCGTCCACAGTCTTTCGCATTTCTTCAAGCTGTCGGTTGTTGTCCTTTGTCAGCTCTCCGATTTTCTTTTCCATGCTGAGGCGGATGTTTTCCAGCTTCTGCTCGTTTTCCACCGCCATGTTTGAAAAGCGCGTGTTAAGCTCTTTGAGGCGATTGTCAAGGTTTTCGGCGCTGTCCTTTTGGTTCCCCGCAATCAGCTGGCCGAAATTTCGCAGGGAGTCTTGGGTCTGCCGGCCCATGTCCCGGCTTACCTGCCTGATTTCCCGCAGCTCACGCTCCGTGGCGCTGTCCCCTGCCTTCATCTCGGCAATCTGCTTTTCCAAGGAGCTTGCCTTTAGCATTCCAATGGCAGAAAGTATTGCAGTAAGTAGACAAATTGCCGTCAATATGTATAGTAAGCTTGCTTCCGTCATATCCTTATATTTTTTCCTTTCCTTCGGCAACAGCCTTGGCATATTCCGGGTCGGTTTCGAGTTTCAACTGTTTGTAAGCCTTTTCCAGGGCTTCCACATCCCGTCCTGCGGAGTTCATGCTTGCCTGGAGAGCCACAAAAATCTCTTTCAGCTCTTTGGCATTTACGCTTTCGTGAGCCGCCTTACGGTTCTGGAAGTCATAAAAATCCGCGTTTCTGCCGCAGAGCTTCGCAAAGCTCTTCTGACTCTGTTTAAAACATTCCTTAAGGTAAACCGCCTTTTCGTCCTCCTCCGGAACCTCTATATTTTCCATGGTCAGGGCTTCTGCCGCCTTTTTATAGGCGGTGTACGCCTGAACATATTCATCGAAGTTTTTCTTCTTAAAAGGCGTAAATTTCTTCAAATATACGGCTGCCTCGCTGTTCTTTACACCATATGGCATCACGATCTTCAAAAAATATTTATCCACAACTTCATACAGCTGATCCGCGTAATTCATCCCTTATCCTCCTGCGTTTTTGATAATTATAGTATACCACAGCTTCCCCTTAAAAAAAAGCACAAAGAAGTCCTCAGGGCCTTCTTTGCGCCATTTCTGATTTTCTTATTTATTTTTCCTATGAGCCATGCTAAATATATCTGATAAGCATATAAGCAAGGCACATTGCAATCACAATCACCGTTGCGGGGGTAAGGAATCCGCAGAATTTTTTCCATGAAATACTGTGGCCGTACTTTGCCGAAATTGAAACGCCCACCACATTTGCAGAGGCTCCGATCGGGGTGGCGCTGCCGCCGATATCGGTGCCCAGCGCAAGAGTCCAAGCCAAGGTTTCCAGGGGGATTCCCTGGGATGCGGCAAGGGATTTGATAATCGGAATCATGGTTGCCGCAAAAGGTATATTGTCCACGAAAGCGCTGGCTGCCGCCGAAACAATCAATATGATTACTATTGTCGCATAAGGGTTGCCGTTGCTGAATTTGCCGATCAGGGATGCTATCATCTCAAGGACTCCCGTTTCTTCGAGGCCGCCCACTACAATGAACAACCCGATGAAAAAAAGCAGCGTATTGTTGTCTATCCGTTTTATTATCTGCACAGATTTTTTCCATGCCGTTAAAATCGTAGCTACAGCGGCAAATGTACCTATCAACGCCACCGTAAATCCCGTGGTTGCGTGGGTCACCAACAGCAGTGCCGTCACGAGAAAAATGCTCACGCTCACAGCAAAAGCCCTCTTATCCGTTATTGCCCCTTTCGGATCCAGTTTCGCCGAAAGCTCCTTGTAATTTATGGTCTTGCTGCGAAGTTCATGTCCGGCGGCAAAGGTAAAATATACCACCGTCACCACAAGGCAAATTCCCACAATAACCCCGGTATTTTGCAGGAAATCGCCAAATGTATATCCCAGAGAGGTTCCTATGATCACATTCGGCGGATCGCCGCACATGGTCGCCGCACCTCCCAGGTTTGCACAGAAAATTTCCGCGAGTATCATCGGCACCGGATTAAAGGCCAGCAACATCCCAAGTTCAGCAGTAATCGCCGCTAAGAACAGAATTACCGTTATACTGTCGATAAACATGGATAAAAATGCCGAAAGCAGCATAAAAGCAACGAAAATTCTAAGGGTGCGGTAATGAGCCAGTTCCGCGATTTTCATGCAAAGATACCTGAAAAAACCGCTTTCTGCCATTCCTTCCACCATGATCATCATTCCCGCTATGAAAATAATGGTGGCCCAATTTATCCCCGATGTCACGCTTTCCGCCTTGCCGCGAAGATACCAAAAATCTCTCGTAAAAATCTCGCCGAAATTCAAGGTGTTTACGATTGCCTCCGCATCTCTCATGCAAAGCCCGAACACCAGTAACAGAGTCAAAATCCCGCATCCCATAGTTGCAAAATGCCTCGGAATCTTTTCTGTTATGATGAGGACAAACATTAATATGAAAATAATCCCCGCCGTTACTGCAGCTGTCATATTTTTTCTCCTGTATAAAATCTAAACATTTTCTTAGCACCGTCTTAGCGATATCTTAACATCCTTTTATGCAGAAGTCAATTCTTTATTCATTTTTATTTAAAATAAAAACAGCCCCGACATCCCTGATAAAACCGAAAAGACCAAGCATTTCGCTTGGTCTTCTCGGCTTTATTTAAATATTTAACCAATATATTAAGGAGAACTTGTTCATTCTCACTTAATAACTATATAATTATACACACATTTAACTGATTTATAATTAAGCCTCGAGAGCCTTAAGAGCTGCTTGCTTTTCAGCTTCTCTTTCATCGAGAATCTTCTGGTATTCCTCGTCGGTGAGCTTAGTCATCGTAATTCCTGCATAGCCGTAGAATACCGATACGATCGGGTTAACCCAGTTAAGGATTGCATACGGAATGTAGCTGGAGTCTACACCGAGGAAGTTTCTCATTGTAGCACCGCAGGTGTTCCATGAGAAGAAGTTCGATGTGATGGTTCCTGCGTCTTCCAGACATCTGGAGAGGTTCTCCGGACGAAGTCTCATATCCTCGAAGGATTCCTTGAACATTCTGCCCGGGAGTACCAATGACAGGTACTGGTCGCAGCAAACCGCATTTGTGATGATGCACATAAGCTCTGTGGAAAGAACCAGTCCGCCTCTGCCCTTTGCAACCTTGAGGAACAATGCTGCGAAGGAAGCCATCATGCCTGTGCAGTCAAGAATACCGCCGAAGCACATAGCAGCCAGGATGATGGAAATTGTCCACATCATACCTTGTGAGCCGCTAGAGGAAAGAAGATCTCCAAGCTTGGAAACCATTTCGGAAGCATCTTCCGGAACATTTCCGAGGGTAATGCCGTTGTTCAAAATGTTGAATACATTGTTGACAACTTTGTCTTCGAGTACAGCTTCAATGTGGGCTCCGTTATAGAACATAAGCGGAACTCCCAGGAGCGCGCCGCCTACCAGCGAAGGGATTGCCGGGAGCTTCATAGCAACTGCGATGATTACGAACAGCGGCGGAATCAGCGTAAGTACGCTAATGTTAGATGAGGCTTTGATAAATTCAAGGATTTCTTCCATAACCGAAAGGTCGGCTGAGTTGTTGGAAGCGAACATGAATCCCATAACCGCATATGCGACAAGAGCGATAGCAAGGGAAACACCTGTGGTGTAAACCATGTGCTTAATGTGTCCGAACAGAGTTGCGCCTGCCATTGCCGGAGCAAGGTTAGTTGTGTCGGAAAGCGGTGACATTTTGTCGCCGAAATAAGCACCGGATACGATAGCGCCTGCTGTCATAGCATCCGGGAATCCCAGAGCTGCGCCTACACCCATAAGAGCAACGCCCATGGAACCTGCGGTTGTCCATGATGAACCCGTTGCCAGGGATACGATACAGCAAAGGATACAAGATGTAACCAAGAATACCTTCGGGCTGATAACTTTGATTCCGTAGTACATCATGGAAGGAATTGTACCTGCTGCCATCCAGGAAGCGATGATTGCGCCCAGAATAGCGAGGATTAAGATAGCCTGCATGGATCTGTTGATGGAAGCTAAGATACCCTGTTCAAGGTAAGCCCATTTCCAGCCGTTTGCGCAAGCGATGATGCCTGCAAAGGTTGCCGCTAACATAAGAGCGATGTGTGGTTCTCCGCCTGCGTCCTTAATAATAGACCACATAAGGAAACCAATCATTGCCAGCATAACCAAAATGGTTTGCCACATAGGAACTTTTTTACCCATAAATAAGTCCTCCTATAAAAATAAAATAAGAATGAATGAATCGTACAGCCTAAGTACTGTACACCCAAATGATACAATTTTCACACATTCTTCACAATTACCCAAGTGGGTAAACCGACCTAAACTTTTGGGTAATTTGCGTTTGGCTGGCATTTCAAAGGCGCAGCGCGAAAAAAATAAGCCCGCCCCTAAGGGCGAGCCAATGTGAATGACGTATTTACCGTTTTTTCTTAGTTATAGCAATTACAGAAGATAATCACCAGTAACAAGAAGAAGAATAATAAGCTGGTATCTACGCAGCCATCTCCCACAAGACCACAATTATTTG
>CAVJCN010000080.1:0-7255 GCA_963647945.1 Absicoccus sp.
AATGATACCCCTGCACGATACAATTTCTTTTTTCAAAATCGAATAATTGATACATTTTATTCCCTCCGAATTTCAACAACGCTTCAAGATCCGCTCAATTTACTTTGAAGCTACAGCAGTTCCAAAAGCTCTGCTCTGCTCATATTCATTAACCCTCCGGTATTGCCGCTGAGAATTTCATCTGCAAGCGCACTTTTCTGTTCCTGCATTTTAAGGATTTTCTCCTCGATAGAGTCCTTTGCGATGAGCTTGTATACAGATACCGTCTTGGTTTGCCCTATGCGATGTGCACGATCGGTTGCCTGATTCTGGGCCGCGATATTCCACCATGGATCGAAATGAATCACAATGTCTGCACCCGTTAAATTAAGGCCCGTTCCTCCTGCTTTCAGCGAAATTAAAAATATCGGCGTTTCGTCCCGGTTGAAGCGATTTACCAGATTGATTCTATCTTCCTTCTTCGTTTCGCCGGTGATTTTAAAGTAAGGGATGTCCTCCTTTTGCAAATCTTTTTCAAGCAGTTCCAGCAAAGAGCGGAACTGGGAAAACACGAGAATCTTATGGCCTCCGTCAATTGCGCTCTTGAGAAGCTCCATGCAGGTTTCTCTCTTGGCAGATTCTCCGTCGTAATTCTCGAAGCAAAGGGAAGGGTCGCAGCAAATCTGACGAATTTTTGTGATTTCCGCCAAAATAGCCATCCTGTTCTTTTGGAACATCTCATCGCTCTGCTTCTCGAGAAGCTGTTTCATATGTAAGGCTTGTCCGTCATAGAGATTTTGCTGTTTCTTATCAAAGCGGACATAGCAAATTTCCTCGTTTTTCTCCGGCAAATCGCTGAGTACATCCTGCTTAAGCCGTCTTAATATAAAGGGCTCGGCAAGCCGTTTCAGCCTGTTCGTCGCATCCTTATCATCATGTTTGACTATCGGTATTTCTATTTCTTTGCGGAACTTTTCATAGCCGTAAAGAAAGCCCGGCATCAAAAAGTCAAAAATACTCCAAAGCTCACTGAGCCGATTTTCGATTGGCGTTCCCGTCAGTGCAAATCGAACCCGGCTGTTTACGGCCTTGACCGATTTTGCCGCGGCTGTGGTATGGGTCTTTATATATTGTGCCTCATCGATGATTTGATAGGAAAACGTTTTGTCGGCATAATAAAGGATATCCCTCTTCAGCAGGTCATAGGAAGTTATGAGGACATCTGCTTTTTCCTCGTTTCTAATCTGCTCCTCACGCTCGTCTTTGTTTCCTGCCACAAGGGCAATCGAAAGCTCCGGCGCGAATTTTGCGAACTCCTCTTTCCAGTTGTATACCAGTGATGCCGGCGTTACAATAAGTGCCTCGCCGAGTCTGCCTTCTTCCTTTGCCGCCAGCAATACCGAAATAATCTGAAGGGTTTTCCCAAGGCCCATATCGTCAGCCAGGATTCCGCCGAATTTGTAATGTTCAATCGTTCTCAGCCACTTATATCCAAATTCCTGATAGCTGCGCATGATATGCTGCAAGGATTCGGGAAGATCGTACTCGGAATCCGATACCGTCTTAAATTCTTTGATCAAATGTTTGAATGTATTGTCGCGCTTGGCATAAAACAGCTCGTTTTTCTCCAAAACCTTGTCAAGATACAGCGCACGGTAGGCAGGAACCTCCATGTCCCCTTTCACAAAATCCTCCGGTTTTGCCTTAGACAAGCTCATAAATGAAGTAAGTTCTTCCATGGTGCTTTCTTCCATCTGAACGAAATCACCATTTCTTAGACGATGGTACTTCTTGGCACTTCGATAACTGTTCAAGAGGTCAATCAGATCTTCCTCCGTCAAATCCGTTGATGAAAGCTTAAGCTTCAACAAATCGCTTTCCATTCGCACTCCCACCGTAATCTGAGGCTTTCTCCGAATTGTCACACGCTGAAATCTGTCGGTGGCATGCACTTCACCCAGCTTAAGCAGAAAATCCACGCCGCTTTCCAATACCCTGTACTGCTGTTCTTCATCGTCGCAATAAAGCGCTCCGTCTTCGTCTTCCTGTGGAAAAAACTCTCTCACATTGGAAAGAATCTCGTTTTCCGTGCGAGTGTCACGATACTCCCGGATAATCTCCGTTTCCTCCTGTTGAGCTTCCAGCATTTTCGGTTTTGTCAGCTCACAAACTTTGTCTTTATAATTCACCTTTACATCGCAGGTGAAAGCCTCATCCTTTGCATCAAGGAAAAAGCGGAACTCCGGCTGGGGATACAAATATTTTTCGATTGTCTGCTCGTCCTTTATCTGAATATCCGCAATTTCTTCAAGAGCCGGCAAAATCTTATGATAGAACTCAGACAGATTTCTCCTGCCGATTTTAAGGTCAATGCTTCCATGATCATTTATGCTCATCAGTGCTTCCAAAATGCGGGAATCTTTTGTAACCGCACGATTCAGGCTTGCATCTTCAAAAAAATATTTATCTTCCGCGCCATCAACAAGGGTTGAAATTTCGCCGTGAGCCCAAATTCCGTCAAAGCATCCGTCAGAGTCTGCGATATTTTCAATCAAAAGTGTAATCCTTGGGCTTTTGCTCGCGCACACAGCCTCTCCCGTAATCTTGCTTCTGCCATACCTTTGTACAAAAGGGAAGCTCCTGTCTTCCATCAAAGCAAAGAAGTCATCCAACGCCCTTCCGTGCAGCGAGATTGAGCCTTTAACTTCGCCATAAGCTTGACCAAATTTTCTATACAGCTCCATGCTGCGTACATCTGCTTCTTTTACCTCTTTTTTGATGAAGTGATACAGTCTGAGCGATTCCTCATCAAAAGATGCGCCGGCAAAAGAAAGTTTGCTCTTCGTTCCAAGCTGCATTTCGCCGTGCGTTTCAACAATATCGACAAGTTCGGATAAATCCTTTACCACATAAAGCTTTTCGTCACCCACTTTGAACACCAGGCTTAATTGTCCGTCTTCGTCAACATCAAGCCGCGGCTCCAAATGTATCGATTTGGCTGTCCCTTGCTCTGTCAAATACAGCTTACGGTTTATCGCATTATCCTCTCGACATTCTCTGATTAGCTGAAGTGCTTCCAAGTCCGTAGCATCGCCCAATCGTTTTTTTATAACAAAGTCTTGTGCTAAGAGAAGCAGCGCCATTAAATGCGCACACATTCTGTTGCTCGTTTTCGTATCGTAATACCAAAATCGCCGTTGCCCTTCCGGACAGGTTGGTACCGAGCAATAGGTGGAAAGCAGTTCATCTCTGCTGAATATTATCTTCACAATATGTTCGTTTTTTCTTGAATCAACATATACTCCGGAGACTGTACACTCCCGTTCGTTTTGTTGTCTGTAAGCATAACCGGGAAATCCCTCATATACTTTTTGCAATGTAACGCGTTTACTTTCTATCAGCTTTTTTGCCGTTTCAAAATCGTCACTATAGAATATACAATTTTCGGTTATTCTGTCAAATTTATAATATTGATATGGAGCCTCCTCGTTTGCATTATGATTTTCCTCCTTAAAGGGAAATACTTTGGTAGATTTTTGCATCGGCTTCGCTTTAGCGGCTACCGTACTCCGGGAATAATCAATCTCGAGGTCGCCGTTTTTTTCCATCTGAAAAAGCGCTGCCGCCATATGCTTGCAGCGTGCGCCTCCCATTGCGTATGGACAGTCACATTGCATCTTTTTTATCGAGTCTTCTCCCCTCGTTATCTTAACGACATACAGATCCGTCCCTGATACGAAGAAAGTTTTTGAATTTGCTGATGTGCTGTTCCCTGCGCTGACATTGCCATTTTGAAAATAATTTTCGCCGCGTTTTAAGATTGTATTTGAAAATAGATGCTTCCAGTTAATGTTCATGTCTTTTCCTTTCAATATGCTGCATTTCAATCGGCGAAAATCTCATCCAGTCAAAGGTTTTCGTGTCCTTATGATAAAAAAGCTGCGCGCTACTATTGTCTACATATAACATCAATTCTAAAGCCGTCATGTTTTTCTCCTTCTCAAAATCTGTCATTCATGACATCGTTTTTTAGTCCTACCAATCAATTTCCTCCGGATATTCCATCTTCGGATCATACAATTCATGAATACTGCAGCCGTACTGCTTCGCTGAATATTCGAAATCGCTCTTTAAATTTTTGTATGAAGTCGGCTGATTCATAAATCTCTTTGCAATATTCCGAAGCTTGTCTTTTCTCTTCTCTGGTATCGTCTTCAAATACTCGATATTGCATTTATCTACATATTGTGTTACATAGTTAAAAAACAAATCATCATATTGCCTTTCTCTGAACCTAAGCAATTTCTCAAGCTCATTATCCCCGATCACTTCTGCAAGTGCCCCAAGAATCACCGCCAAAAGCGTATCAATTACCGCTTTGTCTCTGATATAATCTGAGTATTTCAGCGCTGGAAATTCAGCAGCCTCGTCCTGCTTTTGGGTTCTCTGTCTATAACGGGATCTCGACCACAGATAAAGTTCCGGGACAGATAAGGCCACAAAAACAGCTTCCGGAAACAGAAACTTCACACTAAAATGAACCTCCTGTTTCGGAAGTATCATGGAGTGCCATTTCATCATCTCATCATGAACGCCGTTATCCACTAACTTAACCTCACGATCTCCCATGTAAGCATGCCGAATATCATAGCATATCGCCAGCAAACGATTCTTTACGCCCCAGTAAAAATCATCATAATCGTCTTTAAAACTAGTCATTCTGTAAATGCTGTCCGTTATCTCATAAAAATCATCAAAATTTCCTTCCACTGTAATCCCTGTGAGGTTTTCTGTAGGTTTCGCTGAAATCATAGTTTAACTCCTTTCATGTGTTTATTTATTTGATAGATGAGCCTGCAAAACATTTTACAGTATCCTTCAATTCATCGCTGAAGTCATCTATATCCTGCAAGGTGATTGCACCTTCTTTCAATAATGACATTCTCCATTTCATCAAAAAATATGTTGTAAAATCATTCTATCACATTCTCAGCTTGCAAACAAGTGTTCCTCGTTTTTCGCGTTTATTACACTATGCCTCAATTCTCATAAGTGCCGCCTCCAGCCGTTCTTTTTCACCGCTGCCTGTGGTCGCGAAGCGTTCAAGCGGAATCCCATATTTTCTTAAAATATTATTCTTCAGTGTGTCCCTTTCCTGCTGCTTTTCCTTTGCCGCATGGAACGCATATCCATCTACTTCCACGGCAAGGACTGGCCGGTAATCCATCTTTGAAAAGATGATAAAATCCACATGCGAATTTCTGTTCATTGCAAACCTTCGTTCCGCATCGGTGAGTTTGCTGTAGTCAGAAATTAACTGCCGTAGCGGAACATGAGCTGCAACATCATATTTGGAAAGCTCATCTTGCGCAATGGTGTCCCGTATCACGGCATACATGAGGTTTTCACTGTCATAATCGTAAGCGCGTCCATATTTTGACAATACTTTCTTTCTCGCCTGCTCGTAACTTTTATATAAATTATCAAAAATGGATGTAATTTTGCTGTCAATTACTTCATAGTTGTGATATTTGATATATCCGATCAAATCATGAATTGGTGAAGTTTTGTCGTTGTCATTGCCGTCGGTCACCACTATAAATTCCCGAATAGCCCGCGAAACCACTACATTCAGGCGATTCGGATCCGAAGCAAAATCTCCGATTTCATTATCTACGGTACTGAAAATCATTGTTGTGCGCTCCTGCCCTTGAAATTTATCCACGGTATCCGACTTTATCTTTTCGTTGTTCTGATCAAGGCGCTTCTGCAATGCCTCGGCTTGCCTGCGGTAAGGGGTTACAATGCCGATATTTTCCTCTGCCGAAAGGCGCAGCGAAGGCAAAACTTCCTTTTCAATCACATCAATCTGCCTCTCGTTTAGATGATCACGGGCATGGTTTCCCGCCACAGTTCTGTAAACCGCCAGAGGTCGCGCTCCCGAGGCCTTTGACATGATAATCAACTCATCGTTATAAAAACGCTTATTGCAAAATCCAATAATCTCCGGATGGCAACGATAATGTTCACGAAGCAAAACCCTCGGCGCACTCGGGAAAACTTTTGAAACGGAAGACAAAAGGCTATTGTTTTCGTAACGATATGCTTCCGGCAAATCATATTGCGAAAAAATCAAGTCCACTTTCTTCTTCGTTTCGCAATCTACAACATTCGGCAACTGTTTTAAATCTCCCACGATTACAGCTTTTTTGGCGCAGGAAAAAGCAAGCGCTCCGGTAGCAATGTCCACTTGGGATGCCTCGTCAATAATCACATAATCGTACAGATAATCCGGCGACAAGCTCGATGTTAAGGAATAGGTGGTGCTTAAAACAACCGGGTAATCCGCTGCAAACTCATCCGCTTTGCTTTTTAGGTCGCTCAGTTTATACACTTGGGCGCGCTTTCCTTTATGGTATTTTTGCGCAAGACTCGCCTTAAAAATGCAAAGGGAATCTTCCGTATATTGCTTCATCTTCTCATCAAAGCTATAGGATTCAAGTTTTTTGTTCAAGTCGTCAATCTCACTCTGAATTTCTGCAATGCGTTTTATGTAATATAGATTTTCAAAACATCCGCAGACATCATCCATATGCCATGTGAGAAACGAAAATTCACGGATTCGATATCGGAATCTCCATGACAGCTTCTTGAAAAATCCGATGCGAATGCTGTTTTCCGTGCAATATTCATGTTCCGTCAGCAGCTGCAAAATGTCTTGCGCCTTTGCCGCCTGGGAAAATGTTTCAGAAAGGATATCAGCCTTTTTCTTTGCCCCGCTACTGTCCGTATAATGCTTGTACTCTCTTTCCAGTTCATCAAGCTCCGCCGTTAACAAGGACAACCTGTTCCTAAATTCCAACATCCGGTTCAGTTCGGTTTCTGAGTCTTCCAAGTTTTTCTTTAGCTCGGAATATTCTTTTCCATCCATATGCCAATGGGTAATATCCGGAATATCTGTCTTTTGATTGCTAATAAATTTCTCTTTGTTTTCACTTTTTCCAAGGGGTGCCGCAAGGAATGAAATGCCATACTTTTCTAGTTTTTCATAAACATTTTCCGTGGCAGTATTATTATTTGAAACCACCGCAACCGTTTCGTTATTCATCACCGCATTTGCGATAATATTTAAGATCGTCTGGGTCTTTCCCGTACCCGGAGGACCTTCAATTATGCTGACTTTACTGCGAATTGCATTTTCTACGGCTTTTTTCTGGCTCAGGTTAAAGCCAAAGGGGTAAACAACCGTGCGGTCAATATTTTCTTTTTCCGGAAC
>CAVJCN010000081.1:0-447 GCA_963647945.1 Absicoccus sp.
GAATGAGGGACTGATTTATGGCTAACACAACACGCAGCGCAACTTCTATGTCGATGTAAGCTAAGAATACGGGAATCCTTTCGGCTGATGAGATAGCCAGAGGCGTTTCCGTATTCGATTTATCACACAGGTACCATATAGCCCTCATGGTACAAAGAATAAGCAAGGTGATTTCCAACAATCCTTCCAACAAACCCCTTAAATCTGCATAAAACGCCTCGGTATGGAACAAAACACACTAACACAAGAAGGACCTCCAATTCCTTGCAGCACAAGGGATTAGGGATCCTCTCTCGGTATGAATGGGTACAACACAAAAGCATCCACGGCTTTTTGGTAAGGATGAGGTCGGCGGTTCGAATCCGCCCAGCAGCTCCAATATTTGCCGCTTGAATCGAAAGATTTAAGCGGTTTTTATTTGCTTTTGAGAACTTTCACAAGCAATTC
>CAVJCN010000081.1:500-7225 GCA_963647945.1 Absicoccus sp.
GCTGCTTGCACCACGCTCGCACCGACAGGCCGCTGCTGCGGCAGTCCTGTATTCGCACTGTCCATTCCTACAGCTTCGCCTTGCACTCCGCCTGTGCCAGTGTAATTGCACCATCATCGATCTCTGCGGCGTTGATGCTTCCGTATAGCTCACCCCGCAGGCAGTCTAAAAGCGTTGACCCATTTTTTAAGCCATCTTTGTAGGCATCCAAATCATGTTGAAGATATGGCGGAAGAGCATATTCCCAAGAGTGCTCTTTCATTGTGTCGGCATCATCTATGCCGTTCTTGGATAGCGCAGCGGCTTTCATCATATCAGGATTCATCACTGCCACCTCCTCTGCTCATTTACTGATATTTCACCACAGACAATGCCCGTATAGCAACATTGCTTCCTCTTAATTATGCTTTTATAGCAAGCCAAGACTTTTGCCTCTCTTTGAATGAGCTTTTCTTTGTCTACACCGACGCAGGATTTGCGCCGCTTACCCGTCGTAGAGGACATAGACCAGAAGCGTGATTTTAGTTTTCATCTTCATCCGCCTCCATTGCGCAAAAAACGGCCAGAGCTTCCTCTGACCGTTCTTTTTGATAGGGACACGCCTGCGGTCTTGCACCGCAGGCGTGTCCCTATTCGAAGGAGAGGAATTCTGTTTGCTTATATATGCTTCAAAGCCTGCGCCGTGCGGCGGATCAGCTCTTCGCTTGGAGCCTTTCGGTCGAGCTTGGATACCTCCACGATCAGCCGATACAGGGAGACACTTTCTTCCCGCGCAATCTTGTGAAACAGGGGCAGGAAGGAGGAGTGACAGCCGGAAAGGCCGAGGATCAGATCCTCCGGCAGCACGGCAGGGCGGTAGCCGTAGGGCTGCATGGCGGGGATCAGCTCATTGTCCAGATAGGCCAGCAGGCCGTAGAAGTCCACATCTCCCAGAAGCCCCTCCCGCAGGAAGGTGGCGGCAGCCACTTCCGTGGCGCAGTTTCCCGCACTGCGCGCCATTCCCAGCAGGCCGCAATCGACCTCCTCCGCACCGGCCGCCACAGCCGCCAGCGCATTGGCCTGCGAAAGCCCCAGATTGCTGTGGCCATGGAAGCCCACGGGAATGCTGACCTTTTTCCGCATTGCCGTGACATACGCCGAAACCTCGTCGGGGAACATTGTTCCGGCGGAATCCATAATGGTGATGCGATCTACGCCCTCGGCGGCCAGCATGGCGGCCTCGTCCGCCAGTTCCTCCGCCGTGGAGATATAGGCTTTCATCAGGGAGTAGCGGCAGGTCAGCCCTGCGTCTTTTACCATGTGTACGGCATCCACCGCCTTTTTGCCGTCGCCGGCGGCAATACCGACCCGCAGGAAGGACAGCTTATGTGCGGCGGCCAGTGCCACACGCTGCGGCGTGGCCTTTGCCGCCAGCAGGAACATACCCAGCCGCCCCTGCTCCGTATACGGTTCTACCAAACGCATATAGCCCTCGTCGTCCAGTGGGGCTGTCGCGCCGGAGTCATAGGAGCCGATGCCCTTGGCGTTGCCCAGCTCGATATCCTGAATACCGCAGCGGAGCAGATTCTTCACCATGCTTTCCGTCAGCTCCGGCGAAAAGCCGTTGCCGACAACATTTGCGCCATCGCGCAGAGTACAATCAAATAGACGCATTTTTATTTACCTCCACCGTTTCGCCGTAAGACCAATTCACCAAAGAGCAGACACAGTACCGTCATCACCGCACCGATACCCACGGGTATCCACACGGACTGCACCGCCAGCAGAGGCAGCACCGCCACCAGCACGGAGGACACAGGGGAGAACACGCCCGTTGCGATACCGAAGCCCTCCCATGCGGACTTATTTTTCATATCAGGGTCAACGCAGCGTCCCAACGCCATGCCGCTGGGCGCAGAGCCTGTGCCCTGTCCGAAGAACAGCAGTCCCAGCTCCAGCCAGTCCTTTTTCAGCCAACGCTTCGTCAGAACCATGCACATAAAGATCATGATGACAATGATGACGACCATGTGGATGAGAATGGGAGCCAGATAGCTTGCGAACATCTCCAGATTCAGCGTAGCGGTGGCAGAGCAGATGCAGATCTCCAGTGCAACACCGGAAATGTTGTTCATGGCGGTCTTGTCCGCGTAGCCGTCGATGTGAAGCAGGCGCATCACAGGCCAGACGATGAACGCGCCAACGATACCGTAGAGCAGAGCGGGGATCTTGGAGGCCACGGGCAGGACGGTCTGAAGGAGCGCAAAGAGCTTACCGCCGAGCCACATGCACAGCAGAATGATCGCCAATTGCAGTGCAAGACCGTTAATGGCATCAGAGGAAGCCGTGGCCTTGCCGAGGCTCTTCTGCTTGTCCGCAGGGAGCGGCCCGCTGATGGTCTTGATCTTGCCGTCATCTCCGATGGGCAGGTTGGTGGCATATCCCTTTCGCACGGCAATATTCACCAAAACGATACCCACCGTCATGGCAACGATAAGTCCCAGCGTGGCGAGAATCAGACCGATACTCAGCATACCGTCCACACCGAGATCCTCAAAGAGCTGTCCGGCGGAAGCACCTGCGCCGTGACCGCCCCAGTAGGTGTATATGGCCATCATGCCCCAGCTTTCGGGCAGCCCTGTCCACACCTTTTGCAGTCCGATACCCGTCAGGGTTCCGATCAGCATTTGCGCGAAATAGGTCAACATCACTATATCCACTGCGCCTGCATAGGTGCGCAGCTTGCCCTTATTCAAGGATGTACCGAACATCAGACAGGTCAGCACAATGTTGATCATCGGTGTCGGCATACCGGACCAGCTTTCCGGCAGTGCGACCCAGCCCAAGACCTGCGGCCCGAGTATAAGAGCCACGATACCGCCGATCAGTCCGGCAGGCAGGAACAGCTTTTGCAGCGGCTTTATCAGCTCACGCAGGGCAAACCCCACCAAGAGGAACACCAAAAGGAACGCAAGATCATTTACGATAGCTGCCATTTTCTCATATCCTCCTTGTTACACAATTTGTTGATTTATGCCTTACATCAGGTAAGGATGAATCGGCTTTTCACCGTTCAGCACACGCAGCGTTTCGGTAACGACCTCCATGCCGGCCTTTTGCAGAGCCTCCTCCGTATTGCCGCCGATGTGGGGCGTCGCGCTGAAGTTCGGCAGGCTCAGCAGCTTATTCTCACCGGTGGGCGGCTCGTTGACGAAGGTATCGCAGGCGGCGGCCTTCAGCTTGCCGGATACCAGTGCGTCATACAGAGCATCCTCATCAATCACAGCACCGCGGGCGGCGTTGACAAAAACAGCACCAGGCTTGAAGTGGTCGAACATCTCGCGGGAGAGCATATGCTCGGTGCTGGGCACCAGCGGGACATTGATATTCACCATGTCGGACCGCTCCAGCAGCTCCTCCATGCTGTCTACCTTTTCAAAGCCGCGGCGGGCCGCCTCCTCCGCATTGATGAACGGGTCATACCCCAGCACCTTTACACCAAAGCCATTGCTCATAATGTGCGCGATACGCTGGGCGATGTTTCCCATGCCGATCTGTCCGAAGGTCTTGCCGAGGATCTCCGTGCCCAGAAAATCACGCGGTGCGATGCAGGTGAAGCGTCCGGCGCGGCAGCCCACATTCGCCTCATACAGCTTGCGCTGGAGCAAAAGGAACAGTGCCACCGTCAGCTCCGCCACGGAATCGGCGTTTGCAGTAGGCGTGTAGATCACCTGAATACCGCGCTCTCTGGCAGCCTCCACATCAATGGAGTTGCAGCCGATGCCGTGCTTGGCGATGACCTTCAGCTTCTTCGCCCGATCCATCATCTCCGCCGTCACGGTCGCGCCGCGGACGATGATGGCATCGATCTCCTCGATGTTGTCAAAGGTATCCACGACGGTAGCCTGCTGCCGCAGCAGCTCAGCTGCCTTGGGATAGATATACTCGCTCAAATAAACGGTCATATATTGCCTCCTTGTAGTAAATACTATTTTAATGAAGCGAGAATGTTGTGTTCACTAACTTAAAGTTAGCACATGCCGCGCGCTAAGTCAATAGTGAGTTTCGTCGAAAGATGGCGGCAGATTTTGTGCATATTGTTGTGTTCGCTTCATCGAATCAAGATAAATCATCAAAAAAGAAGCGTTTACAACCTCCCGCACCTGTGTTATAATCTGAACGAAGTCACTTTCGGAGGGTATCCATGGACGATTTTTTTCTTGAACGGCTCAAGGGCGTGACGCTGACAAAGGGGCAGGAGCGTATCGCCCGCTATATGCTGGAAAACCAATATACCATTTGCCAACGCTCCCTGATGGATGTCTCCAAGGGGGCGGGTGTCAGTGATGCCTCCGTCCTGCGCTTTACGCGGGCCATAGGCTTTGAGGGCTACAATGACTTTAAGGCAGCGCTGTATGCGTATCTGGCGGAGCAGGCGGGGGCCAACATCGGTCACAGCTCTCTGGATCTCGGCTCACGGCTACGCAGCGGAGCAGCACACGGGGAAAATGACTTTCAGGATTTTCTCCGCATATCTTTGGAAAACGTGGAAAGTTCTTTGTCCGCAACTTCCAGTGACACATATGGGCGTATTGCATCCTTGCTGACCACAAGCCGGAATGTCTATATCTTCGGCAATCGAGGTGCGCGTGCTGCGGCGGAGCATTTTGCGCGGGGGCTCCGCTATGTAAAGGACAATGTGATCCTCCTCCAGCACACCAATGATGTTTACCCGGCACTTTATGGTGCCGGCAGTCAGGATGTTCTGGTCTACCTGTGCATCTCCCGCTTCTACAAAACTGACATCCATATCTGCGAGGCCGCAAAGGCCGTCGGTATGCGGCTGTGTCTGGTTACTAATACAGCACCGTCTCCAGTCACAAAATACGCGGACCATATTATGATTGTCCGCACAGATAGTACCAGCTATTTCAACTCCATGGTAGGGATCTCCGCCGTTTGCGAATACCTGCTGACTTTGATTGCGAAAAGAATTCCTGATACGGCTCAGCGTTTGGAGGTCATCGACCGCTACTCCGAGGATGAGAGATATTCCGCAGTAAATACCAGACAGACCGATGAAGCAGCAGGCAAATAGATGTCGAACGGCAAGACACTTCAAAATCAGCAAATTTACAGAGAGAAACAAAAGGCGGTGAAAATGTGAAATTCAGAATCATATATGTGCTTTTGATTATTTGTGTTTTCCTTACAGGATGTCACGATTCCGGGCAAATCGAAAGTGACGCTCCGGCGCAGGAAAGCGAATCAGCAGCTGCGTCCGATACTACCGAAGCAGCCTCATCCACTGCCCAAGACGAAAGCATCACCACAGACAATGCAGAGACAGCGGAGGAAGCGGAGATCCCCGCAGCAATGGAATTGAGAAAAATCGGCGATCTGCAATATTACCTGTATTCTCCTGAAGATCCAACGGAGGACATGCCTCTTATTATCTACCTTCACGGCGGTACAAACAAAAAAGCCGCTGTGGAGGAGCTGCTGTCGACAGATGGCTTTCCCAAGTATCTGTATGAGGGATATTACGGTGATCTGAGGGCTTATGTTGCTGTCCCGAAGCTGTCAAATGACTACAAGGGCTGGGCAGATGTTTATGAGCAGATTCGGGATCTGATCAAAGACCTCAGCACAAGCTGCGGTATCAGTATGAGCAGGGTTTCTCTGACCGGGCACTCTATGGGCGGTACCGGAACCTATCAATTACAGGTGAAGCTGCCAAATACATTTGCCTGTATTGCCCCTATGAGCGGAAGCATCAGAAATACCGAGGAAAACCTGACAGCACTGGCGAAGACAAAAATCTGGGCATTTGTCGGCACAAATGATACCGTTGTTGACCCGGAATCGAGCCGCACGATCATCAGTGCGCTGCAAGAGTTGGGAGCAACGGCGAAAATTACCGAGTTAAGCGATGCAACTCATTTCGATGTTCCTGCATTGGCGTATAAGAATGATGATTTAATTGATTGGTTGGTAAATTGCGGGAGCTGACGGCATCATTGACATCGATTGCGGCTGCGGCAACCGGGTGGCGGCGCACCGCCGTCTGGCCTGCCTCCGGCTGGATGATATGGCGGAGCTTTATGTTGGGAACGCGGATACGGAAATTTGCTTTCACAAAACATGAGCATCATAAGACCTTGTGAAATGCTCGTATCTGTGGTATACTGCATAATAAGAAATATTCAACGAGGGAGGTGCGAAGCACATGTCTGACCACATCTATGCGCAGGACGAAATTTTTGCCGCTGTGCGGATGCTGTTGAAAAAATACCATGCCGAGCGTGCGATCTTGTTCGGCTCTTATGCACGGCAGGAAGCAGATGCCGCTTCCGACATTGACCTCATCGTGGTTGGCGGAAGCAGATTCGACCCTACCGACGTTTTCTGCATAGCAGAGGAACTGCATCGCACCTTGGGAAAGCCCGTGGACGTGTACGAACTGCGGGAGCTCAATGCCAACTCTGCATTTTATAACACGGTCATGGCGGAGGGGGTGCAGATCGCATGAAGTACAGTGACCAGCAGAGAGTCGCAAAAATGCGAGAGACTGCGGAAAAGCTCCTGCGTTATGTGTCAGAAGAAAACATCACGCCGGATAGGATCTTCGCGGAGGAGACCATTCAATGGACCGTCACAACGCCGCTTTATAACATTGGTGAACATGCCGCCAACCTGACAGAGGACTTTAAGGCGCAACATCCTGATATTCCGTGGGTGAAAAT
>CAVJCN010000082.1:0-993 GCA_963647945.1 Absicoccus sp.
TATCAAGAGGGATGATGTAGCACTCCGGATAGAAGTTTCCGTTCTGCCCTTTTCCGTCATAAACTGGGCGCATGATGTCAGCATCCGCGCCGGCTTTGTCGTATTGATTTACATACCAGGAAGCAACCTTATCGTTGGAATTTTCGTTATATAAGCCTCTCTTGAAAAGTTCTGCCTGCGATGTCAAAAGTTCAGCCTTATTGTTTTTGATATAGATGCTCTGGGTAAGGAGTCCGTAAGGAACCACATCCTCTGCGGTAACATCGTCATAAGCCGGAAGCTCCCAGGTGATGCCGGCGCAGCCGATCAAAACCGGATATTGCGAACCGTAAGCAGTCGTCATGTCGTCCCACGGTTCCGTCCATTTAACCCCTGTTTCGCTGGTGGAATCCTTTTCGAGAAAATCTCTGTAAGGCATTTGGTAGCAATTATACTTGTCATTATTGGCAATAGCACCTACTCCCAGTGATTCACCAAGCTGGATGAACTGCTTTGCAATCAAATCATATTCGTAGTTTGGCTCGTGAGGAGGAGTGCAAGGTTCGATAAGACCGTTAACGACCCTTCCGTGAATTTCGGTAAATACCATTGGATTGTACTTGCCGATCAGGTGTTGGAGGTTTGCGTCCTCATTCAGCGTCTGGTTAGCTTCGTCACGGTTAGGGTCATAGCCTTCGGATGTTGTACGGGTATTGTGCTGGTAACCCTCGATGTTCTGCTCAGGAATGAGCACAAAGAATACATCCTTAAGAAGCCCGTTCTTTACATCGATAGTTTTATTTTCCACATTATAGTATTTTTCTAAGTCGATTGACTTGGATTTCATGTTCAGGCTTACTTTGCCCTTTTCATCTGTTACTTCTTCAACCTTCAAAACGCCGATGTTAGTAACAAAATCCTTGATTTGCTCAGGGATTGCGGCATTTCTGATGGTCAATTCTTTTTCCAATTGTTTTTCGCCCTCAGCAGTAAATCCAGTGATGTCTTTATATG
>CAVJCN010000082.1:1007-7158 GCA_963647945.1 Absicoccus sp.
TTTTCGTTGGAATGACAGTTGGAAGCAAAGGCCGGAACACGCAAATTGTCGTACTTGCCTGCTTTGATGTCTTTCAAAGCCTGTTTAGGGTTACTTTCAACTGCATCTGTGTATTTGAGCCATTTTTCCACCGAAGATTTTTTATCTGCAATTATGAGATAAGGCATATCAAAGCCGTCTGTGGTAGTTTCACCCATGGATTCCATCTTTACATAGATACCGCTATTCTTGCCGGCTTTTACAAGAGCTTCCATGTCATCATAAAGCTCGTATACCGTGCGATAGGAATCATATGGAACGACCTTGGCTTTAAGGCTGCCGATCGTGTTTTCGGCAACAACTGCCTGCAGGGTGAAGTAGCCGCAAATGTCCAGGAATGCGCCGCCGTTGCTGTGCGGTACGCTATAGTCAACTTTGCCGTTGCTGTAGAAATAGCAGTTGGACTTGATTGTAACTTTAAGGTCCGTACCATCTGCAGCGATTGTAGTTTCAAACTGTGTAGTGTCGCCCTGGGTTTTCCATGCGTCAAGAGCGCCACCTGCATATGCGTTCGGGAAAAGGGTCGGATCAAGGTATGATCTCTTGGTGTTTCTTACCAAATTAAAGCTCACCTTTCCCTCTTTAACCGCCGCTACCAGTTCGTCCGCTGTCATACTTGTTGGAATTACAACTTCTTGGGTTGCGTCCTCTGCCAGTGAAAACTGGATATCAACTGCCTTTGCTTTGTACTTGGTACCGGCCAGTGAATCTCCTGCTGCTGTCGTGTCGTCACGAAGGGATGCAGTCGTTGCGAATCCGGCGCTTGGAAGTGCAAGGGTCAGGATCAGGATGAGTGCAAGAACCTTAAGTGAACGCCTAAAGCTGTGTTTGCGTGTCCTTTCTTTCATTTTCTTTTCTCCTTTAAATATTTAAGGGTTTAACGGATTAATTTCAGTATATCATATGTTAAATTTTCGTCAAGATGATTGTGTTATTTTTATGTCAAAATTGTGAAATTGTAAAAAACGCTCCCGACCGGCAAAGAGCAGAAGCGATTCTTCGTAGTGCGCCCGGCGGCGCACATTTCGTAAGGGTTAAAGTCCCAAATTCGCCTGGTAGCGGGAAGAAGATAGCCGAACACCAACGGTAGTAGACAGAGTCATTGAGCAGGCAATCGCGCAGGTACTAACGCCAATAGCAGAGCCGCACTTCAGCGAGTATAACTATGGCTTTAGACCGAAAGACAAACTCATGAGCCTTGTGCATAAGCAAAGAAATCCTCGCAAAGCGGGGACTTCTAAGCTGTTTGGATTATTATTTGAATTGAACCGCCGCGTGCCGAACGGCACACGCGGTGGATTTATTCCGCAGCTTCGGCTTCGGCATCTGCCGAGGAATCCGCAGCGGCATCTTCAGCTTCTTCAGCGTTGGCGTCCGTCTCTTCCTCGTCCTCTGCGGCGGCAAGTTCCTCTGCGCTGCATTCAAAGTAGTCCAGATATTCGCCGGTCACAAGGTAAACCGAATAATCGTCAGCGCGTCTTGCATAATATTCTCCGGAAACCTCGTTCAAATCTCCTGTTAGAATTTCAACAGTTTCGCCATCTGCCGTTTCAAATGAAATTATGCTGTCCGGCTCGTCAAGCCCGTACTGGGCGTAATCCGTCACGTCTGTGAGCTTTCGGCTTGCGGTGATATTTGAGATTGCGGATGCCATATCATTTACCGTATCCTGCTCAAGGGCAAAGTCTTTGTTATCCATCCAAATCCAGTTGCCATCATCGTCCTTTTCCAAGACATATTCCTTGTCATCGTAGCTCCAGGTGAGCTTTGTGACTTCATCCGAAGCCACCGAAACGAAGTTAACCGTTTCGGCGCTTTCGGCTTCCTCTGCATTGGTGGCAATCTTCACTGCCAGCGCGTAGCCACCTACCGCAAGGAGCAGACAGCCGGTGAGAATGGCAAATTTCGCGGGACGGCTGAGTTTTTTTCGCGCTTTATCCATGGATTTTCCTCCTTCTTGCCCAAACATAGATTCCGGCTGCGATAAAGCCGATCGGAATGATTCCCACAACCACCGTTGTCCAGCGATTTGTCTGAGCGGATGTCAGGGACAGGTATTCACTGGTTATGGTCTTTGCACGGATAGAAACGGAATCCTCGATTTCGCACATCCAGCCTATGGAGTTAAGCACAAAGTCCGTGTTTGCTCCGGAGACTGCGGTGTCAATGCTCTCGTCGGCAATGGTGCTGCTTCCGATCCAAACAACCTTGCTGCCGTTCGCAGAAGATTCCGCCGCAGCCGCAAGAGCAAAGCCCTCTGCGCCTGCTTCGATATCGCCGTTTTCCTTTTCGGCGTTGGTTGCCTTTATGCCGTCTATCTTTGAATAAGCACTGCTTGTGGTAGAAAGGAGCGCCGTGGTTTCCACATCATCCACGGAATTTATCGTAAGTCCCTGTGCCATCGGCAAAAGAATGTAGTAGCCGCCCTCCGCAATCGGATCGGTGATTTCGTGGCTGTCAATTTCAGGCAACAGATAATTCGGATAGTTGCCCATGAAATAGTTGCTGTCGTCCTCCACAACCATGCCCTCAACCGCCTCGATTCCGTATTTTGCCATCATTCCCTCCAAGTTTTCCAGATTTTCGGCATCGCAATCCGTGAAAAGCATGAGATTTCCGCCGCCGGAAAGGTATGTTTCAATCTTTTTGATTTCTTTTGCGGAAATATCCCTCGCCGGGCTGTAGATAATCAGCGACTCGCAGTCCTCGGGAACGCTGCCCTCTGAAAGAAGATTCAGTTCCGAAAGCAAAAGATTTTCGTTTTCCATGCTTGTGGTCAGGTTTGTTGGAATGGAATCCTCGCCGTGGCCGGTCAGGTAGTAGACCCGGCTTTGGTTATCCGTGGAAAGATAGTTTACCGCCGAGGTCAACGCGCTTTCTCCACCGTATTCCACCGTTTCGTTGTAATTTTCGTCGTAGGAATAGCTAAAAATGTCGTAATAGCTTATGAAACGGGACTTGCTTTCGTCCGAGTTTACCACTACCAAGCTGTTGTTGTAAATTTCCCCGGAGGTGTACTGCCCCGCAAAGCTTGGATTTTCAACGGGGTCAACCTTTTCGTAGGTGAAATTCTTGCTTAGGTCGGCGTAGCTTTCAAGAAGCCGCTGCACCGTTTCGTCCTCGCTGCCGTCCTGCACGATCCAGTAGGTTTTTATCGGTTCTTCAAGGTTTGTAAGAATTTGCTCCGTCTGTTCGCTGATAGAATAAAGGTCATCGCTTGTCATGTCGAAGCTGGTGTATTTCAGCGGAAGCGCCGAAACCGCCATATTGATGACCACAAGTATAGCAAGGACTACGGCGGTGGTTCCTACAGTATAAGTCCCTATGCGGAATTTTTTCTCCGATGCGGTCTTGCGAATTTTGTCCTTTAAGTTAAGCTTTTTAAGCTTTGCCATTAGCTCCACCTCCTTTTTTCAAGGCTTTGAATCGTCAGAAAAACGAAAAGCGCGATTGCCGACAGGTAAAATACCACATCGCTGAGGTTCAGCACCCCATAAACGAAATTGTCGAGCCTGTCAAAGAGGCTGAGGCTGGCAATCAAATCGCTTCCAACGGGCAGATAGGTGGCAAGGCTGCTGCTTAGAAAATTGATAAGCATTACGAGGAAGGAAATCCCCGCCGCCAGTGGCTGACTTTCCGTGAGAGATGAAATGAACATCCCCAGCGCAAGGAGCGAGGCACCAAGCAAAAGGAACCCAAACATTGCCGTAAAGGATACCCGCAGGGAAACGCTGCCGTATAGCTTCAAAATCAGCGGATAAAGGCTCGCCGGAATCAGGGGAACCGCGAAAACCGCCAGCAATGCAAGATACTTCCCTGCGACAATTTTCGGCATTCCGATGGGCAGGGCGTAGAGCAGCCTGTCTGTTTTTTGCTTTCTTTCCTCTGCAAAGGTTTTCATGGTTACGATTGGCGCAATCAAAAGAAAGATAAACGCCGTGTTCCCCAGCACATATTCGTAGTTAGGGTAATAGCCCACAAGGCACACGCTCATGGTGTAAATTCCGATGATCAGCAGCAGGAAAGCCGCAAATGCGTAACCCGTTATGGAAGTAAAATAGGACTTAAATTCCCTGAGAAAGATTGCTTTCATCTTCTGCCGCCTCCTTTCTGTCTTGAGTTTCTGAGCCTTTCGGGGATTCAGGTGTCGAATCTGAATTTGCAGTTTCGACTTCCTGCTCCGAATCCGAAGTCTGAACCTCCGATTTGATTTCCGGCTCAGAGGCTAAAACTCTATCCTCTGGCTCGGATTCCTGCTCCGAACCTGTAGCTTCGATTTCGGAACCGATTTCTGGCTCGGATTCTGCCGATACTTCTTCGCTCGGAGCCGCAGCTTGGGTGATTTCCGCAAGGGGAACCTGATCCACGCTGGCGATTTCTCCCGTAAGCTCCAGGAAAATTTCCTCAAAGCTCATCGGCGCATATTTTGCCTCTAGCGCCTCCGGAGTGTCGTCGGCAACCAGTTTTCCTTTCGCGATAACCAGAAGCCTGTCGCAAACCGAGCGGACTTCCGAAAGAATGTGGCTGCTGAGGATTACGGTATGCTCCTTGCCCAGCTCCTTGATTAGCTGGCGAATTTCGATAATCTGCCTTGGGTCGAGACCCACCGTGGGTTCGTCCAAAATGATGATTTCAGGATCTCCCACCAAAGCCTGAGCAACGCCAACCCGCTGCATATAGCCTTTGGAAAGGTGTTTGATGAGCCTATCCGAAACCTCTTCAAGCTGAGTCAGGGCGACAATCGCCGCCAAATGCTCTGGGCGTTTTTCCTTTGCGATGCCCTTCGCCGCAGCGACAAACCTCAGATATTCATTTACCGTCATGTCCTGATACAGCGGCGGCTGCTCCGGAAGATAGCCGATGCGGCTTTTGGCTTCCTTTGCGTCCTCAAAGATGTCGAAGCCGTCAATGGAAACCTGCCCGCTTGTTGCCGCAAGACACCCGGTCAGAATGTTCATGGTGGTGGACTTTCCGGCACCGTTGGGCCCCAGAAACCCGTAAACATGCCCGGACTCGATGGTAAAGGAGAGGTCGCTTATGGCTCTGTGCGCCCCATAGTCCTTGCACAAATTTTTCACTTCAATCATTGCGTGCGTCCTTTCATAAAATAAAAATAAATTCAGATATATTCTAAGCGTTGATATTTCAAGGGTCAATAGACTTACGCAATACAACATTTACATTTTATGCAGCCGTCACTGCCGCGACAAATCCCGCCGCAAATCTTCAGAAAAAACACGAAAAATTCAAAAATGAAAAAACCGCATCGGTGCAAGGGAAGAGGAAGAAGTTTATGAGCTTGCGAAGAAAAGAATCGATGGACATTTTGGAAAATAGCAAAAAGCACAGGAAGCTTTTACAATGACGGGAATTTCTTGTGCGAGTATTGACAATTACTGTCAAATCCGAGATGCTCTAAGCGTTGATATTTCAAGGGTCAATAGACTTACGATCCTTCAAAATGTGATTAGAATATCACATTTTGAAGGATGTGTCCAAGAAAAAGGGTTCACTTTGGAATCTGTCCATTAACAGGGATCTGATTTGTGAGCGTGTCTAAAAACCGGGTAACCCACTTTTCTATGTGTCCACTGTTATGGGTATAGTATAGCTAACACGAGGCAACCCTTGATGTTTTAGAACAAGAAACCAAGCAAATTTATGTCTGCCGCGATACTGGCGATGATACTAACAACTAAACCAATTCCGCCAAGGATTGCAATAATCATTCCCAACGGTGTCTTTTCTCCATTACCCATTTTCACTTTCTCCTTTCTTATTTTCACCAAGTTCTGTCTTCATAAGGTGTGGATTCTACACCTTCTGCCTGAAGTTCAGATACCATACGGTCAAGTTTGCCCTTCCACATATTCTTAAACCATTCTGTGTGACCAAACCATTTTACGAGGGTGGGGCTAATTGCATAGTATGTTTTAATAAACGCTCTTCCGTACCAAGTTTCAGCAAGGGTATAGTCACGATAACGGCGAAGAGTCCATACTTCAGGGCAATCATAAGAGCCGTAAACGGCTGTTGCCACATAACAACCACCGGAAGACTGCTTATTTCCTGCTTGAGGAGCTTCTGCAGGAACCTCGTGAGAAGGATCAAT
>CAVJCN010000083.1:0-7081 GCA_963647945.1 Absicoccus sp.
AAAAGCAGGTGCATGAGGACATCACCTATGGCGATATCCACCAGTCCCAGGATAACCTTTGGAACTTCCTGTTCTTTACGGGATACCTGAAAAAAGTCGGAGAGCGGAAGGATGTAACAGGGGAAAAACTCTACTTGACAATGAAAATCCCGAATACTGAAGTCAAAACCATCTATCGGGAGTCCATTTCCTATTGGTTTGAGCAGAGGATGAAAGAAACCGACCGCAGCCCGCTGAAGCACGCCCTCGAAGCAGGCGATTGCGAAGGGGCGGAGAACTTCATCAATGAGCAGCTTTTCCATGCCATCAGCTATTACGACTATGCGGAGAATTTTTACCATGGTTTTATGACGGGGCTTCTTGTAAATATCGGAGGCTACCGCATAAAGTCCAACCGAGAGAGCGGAACCGGCAGACCCGATATCGTGATGACGGAATCAAAATACAGGGGCAGAGCGATGATTTTGGAACTGAAAATTTCAGATACGATTCAAGGAATGGAAAAAAAGTGCCGGGAGGGTTTGGCGCAAATCGAAGCAGGGGGCTATGACAAGCCCCTCGAAGAAGACGACTATCAGCCGATCCTGAAGTATGCCATTTGTTTCTTTAAGAAAAAATGTATGGTAAAAAAAGCCTAAAAAGCCTGACCTCCTTTTGCTTGCCGTTCCCGGAGGATTGTGCTATACTGCTATATTATATGTAGAAAAATGCAAAAGATATATAAAACACGAGAGGAAATTTTATGAGCGCACTATTCGGAAAACTTAAAATGAGCTGGCCTGCCGTAATCATCTTCGCTGTCATAGCGGGAGTTTGCACCGGGGCGGTGATGCTCAACGATGCTTGGGCAGGCACATCGATCCAGGACATCGGTATCAGCTACGAATGGTGGGTGATTTTTGCTGTGATCATCGTGGTGAACTGCCACAAAAACTGGGACGCTATGCTCAAATGCTTCATGTTTTTTGTGATAAGCCAGCCTCTTATTTACGCCGTTGAAATCATTTTCGGGAATTTGACCTTGGCTATGGGCTGGTACTACTATAGAACTATATGGCTTCCTATGACAATGCTGACCCTTCCCGGCGGCTTTATCGCCTATTATTGCAAGAAGCAGAATTTCCTTGGTGCCCTGATTCTGGGAATCGGCAACACGATTCAGGGGGTTCTCGGGGTTTATTACGCTGCTCAGGCAGTTGCAAACTTCCCGAATCATATCGTAAGCTGCGTCCTCTGCTTCGGCTCGATCTTTGTTATGAGCTACCAGATTCAAAAGAACAAGCTATATTGCTTAATCTCCATTGCGGTGCCTGTGGCGCTGACCATAGGGCTGGCAATCCTCGCCGCCCGCACCGGCAGAACCTTCCTCTAAACATCTTCACCAAAAATACACAAAAAATTTTTTGAAAAACATTGACTAAAATCAAAAAACGGGGTATATTTATAACATGAAGTTAGCACTCCAACACAATGAGTGCTAACAAACAAAACCGACAATGCAAATACCGGTTAAAAGTCTTTGCAAATTAAGGGAACGGAAAAATGAAAGGAGGCCGCAGGATATGGAATTAAGCGAACGAAAGTTAAAGGTTTTGCAGGCAATCATTGCAGATTATGTAAGAACCGCAGAGCCGGTGGGGTCCAGAACCCTTTCAAAGAAGCCGGAGCTTGGCTATAGTCCCGCGACCATCCGAAACGAAATGGCGGACCTGGAGGAAATGGGTTACCTTACACACCCTCACACTTCTGCGGGGAGAGTTCCGTCAGACAAGGCATATAGGCTTTATGTGAACGCTTTGATGGAAAAAAAAGAACTCACCAGAGAGGAAAAAAACATCATCGCCAGCAGGCTTCACGGCAAAGTCAGCGACTTTGAAAAGACCATTGAACATGCGGCAAGCGTGCTTTCCGAGATAACGAATCTTACATCATTTGCACTGACGCCCAGCAAAGATGAGGATGTCCTGAAGTATATAAATTTGCTTCCTGTCGATGAGCGCACGGTGATACTGATGATCGTCAGCGAAAGCGGCAAGGTTTCCAACAAGGCAGTGCGCATGAGCGTACCGTACACCGAGGAAAAGCTCCAGCTCCTTTCCAAGACAATGACCTACAATTATAAAGGAAAGACGATAAGCCAGGCGCTTACCAATAATATAATTGCAAATGTGGAAACGGACATCGTTGCGATGAGCGGACTTGCGGAGGATGTGATGCCCAGCTTCCTCAAAACCCTTGAGGATATGCTGAATGTAAACCTTTATATGGAAGGACTCACAAACATCTTCGACATCCCGGAATACAGCGACATCTCCAAGGCAAAGAGTTTCATCGAAATGCTCAGCCAAAAGGAGGAGCTGACAAAGAAACTCATCGAGAGGGATGACGGAATCATGGTTACCATCGGGGAGGAAAACTCCGACGACATCATGCAGGACTGCTCCCTTATCACCGCAAGCTACCATGTAGACGGTAAGCTGGTGGGGAAGATCGGCGTTATCGGGCCCACAAGAATGCGGTACAGCGAGGTAACATCCATCATCGAATATTTGACAAACAACTTAAATGATACATTCAAACTTGAAAGCGGAGGTAATGAGGATGACCAGTGAAGAAAATAAAAAAAAGCAGGCTACGGCGGATAAGGATTTGCCGGAAACAGAAGAGGATTTAAAGCCTGAAGAGAAAAGCACCGAAGCAGGGGAAAAGCAGGAGGCGAAGGGCGAAGCCGAAGAAAAGGAACAGGCGGCAGAAAAGGATCCCGAAGAAGAAGCCCTGAATGTGAAATACATGAGGCTCATGGCGGACTTCCAGAATTTCAAACGCCGCACAGAAAAAGAAAAAAGCGACATTTATGCGTTCGCAAACGAGAAAATCGTGAGAGAACTGCTTGATGTAATAGATAATTTTGAGAGGGCTCTTGCAGCCGGAAACGATGGCGACAAGTTCCTCGAAGGAATGGAGATGATTCTAAAACAGCTTCAGGCTGTGCTTGAAAGAGCAGGGGTCACCGAAATAAAATGCTTGGGCGAAGATTTTGACCCGAACTTCCACAATGCTGTGATGACCGAGGACAGCACCGAATATGAAAGCGGCAAGGTTACGGCGGTCTTGCAAAAGGGGTATATTTTGAACAATCGGACGATTAGACCGGCGATGGTCAAAGTTGCAAATTAAAATCGCCTGTGGCGAAAATCAAATTAAAATTAAAACTTGAAAGTCAAGGAGGAAAATAAAATGGCAAAGGTAATTGGTATCGATTTAGGAACAACAAATAGCTGCGTAGCAGTATTAGAAGGCGGCGAACCTACGGTTATCGCCAACGCAGAAGGCATGAGAACGACTCCATCCGTAGTCGGCTTCAAGAAAGACGGAGAAAGATTGGTGGGAGAAACCGCAAAAAGACAGGCGGTTACAAACCCGGACAGAACAATTTCATCTATCAAAAGACACATGGGCGAAAATTACAAGGTAACCATCGACGGCAAGGATTACACACCGCAGGATATTTCGGCGATGATTCTTACAAAGTTAAAGAACGATGCGGAAGGCTATTTGGGCGAAAAAGTTACGGAAGCCGTTATCACGGTTCCGGCTTACTTCTCGGACGCTCAGAAACAGGCAACCAAGGACGCAGGCAGAATCGCAGGTCTTGATGTAAAGAGAATCATCAACGAACCTACCGCAGCTTCCCTTGCATACGGACTCGACAAGGAAGAAGGCTCCCACAAGATTTTGGTATACGACCTGGGCGGCGGTACCTTCGATGTATCTATCCTGGAACTTGGCGACGGGGTATTTGAGGTACTTGCAACCAACGGGGACACCCACTTGGGCGGCGATGACTTCGACGAAGTGCTGATGAACTACCTTGCAGACAAATTCGCAAAGGAACACGGCGTAGACCTGAGAGCCGACAAGATGGCGCTCCAAAGATTAAAGGAAGCTGCAGAAAAGGCAAAGAAAGAGCTTTCCGGCTCCCAGACAGCGAACATCAATCTTCCGTTCATCACCGTAACGGCTGACGGCCCGCTTCACATGAACGAAGATATCACAAGAGCAAAATTCGACCAGCTTACGGAGCACCTGGTACAGAGAACCATCGAACCTATGAACAAGGCGATGAAGGACGCAGGAGTTACAACTGCCGACCTTGCAAAGGTTATTTTGGTAGGCGGTTCCACAAGAATCCCGGCTGTTCAGGAAGCAGTTAAGAAGGTAACCGGAAAAGAACCGTTCAAGGGTATCAACCCGGACGAATGCGTAGCCATCGGTGCCGCAATTCAGGCAGGCGTTCTTACAGGCGAAGTTCACGATGTACTTCTTCTAGATGTTACTCCGCTTTCCCTTTCCATCGAAACACTGGGAGGCGTTGCAACAAAGCTCATCGAAAGAAATACAACGATTCCTACAAAGAAGAGCCAGATCTTCTCCACTGCGGCTGACAACCAGACAGCGGTTGACATCCATGTAATGCAGGGCGAAAGAGAAATGGCGGCAGGCAACACCACTCTGGGCAGATTCCAGCTTACCGGCATCGCACCGGCGCCTCGCGGAATCCCGCAGATCGAAGTTACCTTCGATATCGATGCAAACGGCATCGTAAATGTAAGTGCAAAGGATATGGGAACAGGCAAGGAACAGAGAATCACCATTACTTCCTCCACAAACCTTTCCGAAGACGAAATCAACAAGAAGGTAAAGGAAGCAGAGCAGTACGCCGAAGAGGACAAGAAGAGAAAAGAAGAAGTGGAAATCAGAAACAGAGCAGAGTCTTTGATTTACGAAACCGAGAAATCCCTCAAGGAGCTTGAAGGCAAGATTTCCGAGGACGAAAAGACGCAGATCACCGATGCGAAGGATCAGCTTCAGGCGGTTCTGAACAACGGTACCGTAGACCAGATCAAGGAAAAGACGGAAGCTCTGACCGAGAAATTCCACATCATCTCCACAAAGCTCTACGAACAGGCTCAGCAGGCTCAGGCTGCCGGCGCAGCAGGCATGGGCGGCGCAGGTGCCGACATGGGAGCCGGAACGCAGGACGCAGGCGCTCAGCAAGGCCCGGCGGATGACAATGTAGTTGACGCAGATTACACAGTTGTTGACGACGACAATAAATAAGAGAGAAATAACTCGCTAACCCGTTGCCGGAGCAAAATTTGCTTCGGCGTTTCGGGTATAACGAGAGCAAATAAATTGACGAGAGAGGTTTACTATGGCAGAAAAACGCGATTATTACGAAGTGCTTGGCTTGCAGAAGGGAGCAAGCGAGGAGGAGATAAAAAAAGCCTTTCGTAAGATGGCAATGAAATATCATCCCGACAAGAATCCCGGAAACAAGGAAGCAGAAGAAAAATTCAAAGAAGTCAACGAAGCATACAGCGTTCTGTCCGACCCCGACAAAAAGAGTAAATATGACAGATTCGGTCATGCGGGAGTTGACCCAAACGGCATGGGAGGCGCAGGATTTGGCGGCTTCGGCGGCGCGGGCGGTTTCGGTGGCTTTGAAGATATATTCGATATGTTTGGAAGTGCTTTCGGCGGCGGTTTTGGAGGCGGTCAGCAGAGAAGAAGCAACCAGCCGAGAAAGGGCAGAGATATTCAGAGGGCAATTACCATCACCTTTGAAGAGGCGGCCTTTGGCACAAGCAAGAAGATAGAGCTCAACAAGTTCGTACAGTGCCCTACCTGTAAGGGTGAGGGCGCAAAACCGGGAACAACGAAGAAAACCTGCCCGAAATGCGGCGGCAGCGGGCAAATCAGCCAGGCTCAGAGAACACCTTTTGGGCAGTTCCAGACCGTTACCACCTGCGACCAGTGCGGCGGCAGCGGCAAGATAATCGAAGAACCTTGTCCGGACTGCAAGGGACAGGGCAAAGTCAAAAAGAATGTCACGATTTCCGTTGATATTCCTGCGGGAGTTGACAACGAAAGCGTAATTCCTATCAGAGGACAGGGAGAGCCGGGGATAAACGGCGGCCCTGCGGGAGATCTTTACATCGTGCTGAATGTAAAACCACATAATGTGTTCAAACGCAGCGGCGCAGACCTTTATCTGGAAATCCCGATTACCTTTGACCAGGCGGCTCTGGGGGCGGAAATCATCGTTCCGACCCTTGAGGGAAAGGTTTCCTACAAGGTTCCTGCGGGAACCCAGCCGGGAACCACCTTCCGGCTCAGAGAAAAGGGTGTAAAATATCTCAAACGGGAGGCCAAAGGCGACCTTTATGTAAAGGTTAACCTCGAGGTTCCTACAAAACTCAACCATAAACAGAAGAAAGCAATCGAAGACATGGGCAAGGAGCTTACGGAGGATTGCTATCAGAAAAAGACCAGCTTCAAAGAAAAATTCAAAGACTTGTTCAGTTAATGGTGGAGTAAATGTTAGCAAACAATTTTTTAGTGGCAGCGCAGGCAGTGCTGCCCATTTTCATAATAATGGGCATCGGGGTACTTATAAGACACCTCGGCATTGTAGACGAGGCAGAGGTCAAGAAGATAAACAAACTCAATTTTGTGGTTTTCTTTCCGGTGCTGATGTTTGCAAATCTCTACGGCAAGGACATAAGCCAGGCAGTGGACGCAAGGCTGATGATTTTCGGCGTTGCAGCGGTGCTGGCAATCTATGCCCTTACCGTTTTTGCGGTGATGCATATTACAAAGGAGCCAAAGACCCGGGGAGCCATGATACAGGCGATTTATCGGAGCAATTTCGTCATCATGGGGATTCCCATCGTAGAAAATATTTTCGGAAGCGAAAACCTTGCTCTGACTGCGGTTATGGTGACGGTGATCGTGCCCCTTTACAATGTGCTGGCGGTTATCACTCTGGAAGTTTTTCGCGGGGGAAAGCCCAGCGCCCTGCATATACTCAAAGCAATCGCAAAGAACCCTTTGATCCTGGGAGCCCTGGCGGGAATTTTCGCTGTGGTTACGGGACTGAAACTGCCCGCTACCCTGGAAAATGTGGTATCTTCCATGTCGGGAGTCGCTACGCCCCTTGCCCTGCTTACTCTGGGAGCATTTTTCGACATTCGCAGTGCTCTGAAGCGGGAAAAAGAAATCTTGATCTGTGTAGCAG